>CANGMY010000135.1 GCA_947455015.1 Microthrixaceae bacterium
GAATTAGGTCGTTTGGCCTATTCAAACTGTCGCACCGTTCACGTAGTGTCGAACACATGTTCGATCTTGCCGTTTCGGATGCGCCTTCGCTTAGCGATGCAATGCACACGAAGATGCTTCACTTGGAGCGAGTTCGCGTGCGCTGTCGGCACCAGTTGTTAGAGGCAGAATCGAAGGCGGTCGCCCGTGAAGTTGCCGCAGCGTGTGAGGTCGCTCGCGGTTGCACCTCGAGCGAGCATCCGCAACCTTCCGCCACTTCCGAACTCTCCGACCAGGTGCCGTTTGGTTTTGGTCCGTGCTTTGCGTCGTTGGCGAACTCGGTCGAAGGGTTTGCGCGTTGTGGGGTGCCGGCCGACGGTGGCGCGTTGGTCGCGTTGCGCGCGCAGCTCGACCGCCTGAGCGCGTTGGTTGCCGAGGCCGAGGTTCGGTTCGATGTTGGCGAGGTTTGGCGCAATGACGGCGCCGGTTCACTGCGCGGATGGTTTGCCGATCGTGGTGGGTTGGGGCGTAAGGCGGCAACGGTTGAAGCGCGGCGGGTGGAGCGTTTGGAATCATGGCCCGAGGTTGGTGCGGCGTGGTCTTCGGGTGTGCTGACTGGCGCAAAGGTCGATGTATTGGTGGCCGCGGTGCCGCGACGTTTTGTGTCGTTGTTCGCTGACCATGCGCGCGGTGTGGTCGATGCAATCGCGCCGCTCGATGTGGAACAAACGACGGTTGCGCTCCGCCAGTGGGTGCGCGCGGCCGAAGCGTCCGATGGCGCGGAAGATCTTCGCGAACGACCGTCCGGTGTGTACCTCGATCAAGGATTCGATGGCAGCTTCGTAGTGCAGGGTGTGTTCAATTCAACTGAAGCCGCAATTGTCGATGCCACTTTGCGTGTGTTCGACGTGCCCGACGAACTTGACGAAAACGGCGAAATCATTGGCGAACGACGCTCAACCGGGCAGCGCCAGGCCGATGCGTTGATTGCCGCGTGTTCGTTTGCGCTTGCTCATCGCGATGGTGGCGGCGAATCCGGTCGATTCCAACCACACGTGTCGTTGGTGTTCGATGTGCAGCAGTTGCGTGCCGCTGGTTTAGCTGGTGCGGGCGTGTCGTCGGTGGCTGATGTCGAATGTTTGGCTGCTCGAAACGGTTGGTCCGCTGCAGAAAAGGCCTGGTTCATCGAAGCTCTTGGTCACCACGGCGACGGCGCAACCGCCGAAGGAATGCTGGTCAATGCAACGGCAATGTCGACATTGTCTTGCGATTCGGTCGTGCAAGCAGTGCTTACGAACGGTTCGAAAGTGTTGCGGTTAGGTCGAACGGAACGAACGGCACAGCCCTCACAACGAAGAGCAATCATCGCCCGAGACAGACATTGCCGAGCTCCGGGATGTCGAACAAAACCCAGATTCTGCGATGTTCACCACGTTGATCATTGGATCAACGGCGGCAAGACCGATGTCGACCGAATGGTGTTGTTATGCGGCACGCACCATCGTGAGTTTCATAAACCCGGCTACCAAATGGAGTTCGCGGACGACGGTAAGTTCACCGTTCACTCGCCCAAAGGGTGGACCAGGTCTTCGGTGCCCGAGCATCTGGAAAAACCCGTGTTTGGGAAGACTGCATTTCGGGAGACTGCGTTTCGGGAGACTCGGTGTAGGGGATCGGAGTTCCCATGAAGCACCCGATGAAGTACGGGAACTCGTAGGTGGCGGAATAGTGAATGCTCCGACAACGATCGACGTCGATCTACGAGCTCGCCACTGCGGTTTCGTTCGGGGTGCCCGTCGATTTGAGTCGGCCGGCGCCAATCGTGATGCCTGCCGCAACAATGACAAGCGCGGCGCCAACGAGGTTGTCGACAAGGCGTTGTTTACCGATATCGCTTGCCGCGCTCATTGTGTACGCGTTGAGTAGTGCGGCCGTTGGTGTGATGAGGATGTAATAAATCCATTGACGGGGGCTGAACTTGGCGATGATCGCTCCGACGCCAAACACTGCTCCAACGATGTAGAGGTTGACGGGCATAGGAATGCCGACAACATCGGTGTATTTCGCCTGTCCCATAAGGGCCATGAGCCCCGTTAGGGCGAGCAGGCCGCCAAAAGTTCCAAGCACTCGTTGGAGCGTGAGTTTCCATTCAATATCACTGCCGACTTGCGTCAGCACGAGGATCGTGGCGATAAAGAAGGAACCCGAGGTCTGCTTGGGATGATCGATGAAGTAGTACATCGCGATTCCGGTGAGTGCACAGATAGTGATTGTGTAGTTGAGCGCTTCGCTGCGTGGATTCGGCTTTGGCGTCGGGAGACTCCGCTTGCGAAGCACGACGTGCAACACCAGCACAGGGACAATGGCACCCAGAAAGAAGAAGGCAATAACCCACGACAGATACGTGGTGTCGAGTCGCATATCGACCATCGCGTGGTGAATGGTGGTGGCACTTGTTCCTGAACCGGCGCTTGTGCTTGCAGTGCCACTGGCCTGCGCCTTGCTGAGCGCGTCTGTCAGCGTCAACCCGTTATTCGTGAGAATCGTTTTGAGCTGTCCGAGTTCCATCCGTGGGAGCCAGGGAATCGGTGAAAGCATCGGCCACGCCAAGAAGATGGGCACAAGCATCGTGGCGCGATGAAGTCCGAACAGCGAGAGGCGCCCAACCATGAGTGTCATAAGGATCATCAACACGGCGCCGGTGATTGGCGAGAGCCCAGCGACGATCGCGAGTGGGGCGAGAAGGGCAGCGACCAGCGAGGTCAAGATGCCAATTCGAAGACCACCGGCAAGTAGAGCGAATGCGCCGATAAGGGCGCCCATTGAGGCGTAGGTCGCTGAAGGTTGTTTGGTGATGACCAGCAAGATCGCTGCCGGAACGATGATCAGCGCAAAGAGTGCAAGAGCTATGGCTGTTCGCCGAAGAATGACTGCTGTTAGAGGCTTCTTCAGCGTGGTGTCGTGAACCGTCGTCATCCGCATTCTCCGTCGTTGGCGATCGTCCATCGCGAGGTAGGGGGTGAACCTAGTCCGGAGAGCCATCATCCGTTCCGGGTCGCAGTTTCGGAGTAAAGGCGTGACGCTTCTGCCGCTTGAGACCGACAACAGTCGAAATCTTGCTGTCGCGATGCCTCAAATCGGAATTCCTGTGCCACGGTGGGGGCCTCGTCCTATGCCGCTGCGCCGAACTTCCGCTCTCAGCCCTGTCGCTGCAACCGATGCCGACCTCATCGCGCGCATTCTGAATCGGGATGCAGATGCATTGGCCGAGGTGTATCGCCAACACGGTGGCGCCGTCTTCGGGCTGAGTCGACGGGTGCTTGGCGATGAATCGCTTGCTGAAGATGTCACTCAAGAACTCTTTCTTCGGCTCTGGAACGAACCCCACCGCTTCGACCCAAGCCGGGGAACCCTTCGCTCGTTCCTGCAGTGCCAGGCTCATAGTCGGTCGGTCGAAAGAGTTCGATCGGAAGAGGCGCGAAGGAAACGTGAGGATCGCTCCATTGCTGTTGATGTCAGGCCAATCGAAGATCTCGAATCTGACGTCATCACTTCGATCGAGTCGGACCGAATCCGTTGTGCGCTCGAATCACTTGATCCCGATGAGCGCCGCCCGATCGTGTTGGCCTACTACGGCGGCGCTTCGTATCGTGATGTTGCGGAACGCTTGGGCCTGCCCGAAGGAACCGTAAAGAGTCGCATTCGCACGGGGCTTCGTAAGTTGTCCTCGAAACTTCAAGCTGATGGATCGGAGGTGGAACGATGAACGAGTATTCAAACCTGAACTCCGGATCCGACGATGTTTCCGAACTTCTCGGCGCCTATGTGCTTAATGCCGTCGATGATGTTGAACGTCGACGAGTTGAGCGAGCCGCGGCAAACGACCCGCAGATCGCAGCAGAAATCGATCGCCTGAGAGTCGCTGCTGACGCGCTTGCCGATGCATCGGAACTTTCACCACCCGCAGGTTTGTGGGAGTCAATACGCGCGGAAATCGAACCTTCAACTGGCGCCCCAGCACCGGAACAGCCGTCGATCACGCGGCTTGATACGGGCCGACCGTCAGCTCGTCGCCCGATCTTTCTTGCAGCGGCAGCTGTCGTCGTTGTCTTCGTGATTGGGGCCGGGGTCATCGGCGTCACTCGGTCATCGAGCCCCACTGATTCGGTTGCATCCATGACTGCGATGGCAAACGATGCAGCCTCGAAACCAGGAACTCGAAAAGGCGTGCTGACCGACCCTGACAACACGATGGAAGTGCGGGTCATCGTGGATGCATCGGGGCACGGATTCGTCATGTCCGATCCGCTCCCGGCGCTTCCCGACAACGAGACCTACCAACTTTGGTCAGCGGCCAATGGCACGATGGTGTCGCTCGGCATGCTGGGCTCGAATCCCCAGATGTCGTTGGTAGCGATCGATGGGGCAGTGACCGAACTCGCTCTTACTCGCGAGCCTGTTCAGGGGAGCGTTTCGCCAACTTCGAACCCCATGGCAACCGGTCGATTGATCTGAATCCGGAGCGCCCGAAAAAACTTTCGGTTTTGTTCATCCAGTTTGTGGAGCGGCTTCGGAGTAGGGGTGAAGCACATCACGGTGCTGAAAACCCAAGGAGCTCCGCATGTCTGTTCGTTCTCTCAAAGTTGTTGGTGGCCTCGTCGTTGCTGCATCGTTAATGCTCGGTGCCGTCGCGTGCAGTAGCGATTCGAAATCAAGTTCATCTGACACAACGGCAAAGTCGAGCGCATCGACAACCGCCCCAATGAAGTCTGAGACCATCGTCGATATTGCCGCCGGCAATGCTGACTTCTCCACCCTTGTTGGCGCGGTGAAGTCCGCTGGTCTGGTGGAAACACTCTCGGGCAAGGGCCCATTCACCGTCTTCGCACCTACAAATGAAGCATTCGCAA
>CANGMY010000136.1 GCA_947455015.1 Microthrixaceae bacterium
AGCGAAAAGGTTCCGATCGCACTTGGTGCGCAGAACTGTCATTGGGAAGCCAATGGCGCCTTCACCGGCGAAGTTGCTCCGGGAATGCTTTTTAAGCTCAACGTGTCGTACGTGATCGTCGGCCACAGCGAGCGACGAGAGATCTTCGGCGAAGACGATGTCATCGTTGCCCGCAAGGTGAAGTCCGTTTTCGAAAACGGTATGACCCCCATCCTGTGCTGCGGCGAAACGCTTGAAGAGCGTGAAGGCGAAGCCACCCACGGAAAGGTCACCGGCCAGATCCACGCCGGCATCGAGGCCCTCAAGCCCGAGCAGGTGGCCTCAATGGTCATTGCCTACGAACCCATTTGGGCCATCGGCACTGGCCGCACGGCAAGCGCCGAAGACGCACAACAGGTCTGCAGCTGGATTCGCGCCAAGGTCAAGGACATGAAGGGTGTCGATGCGGCCAAGGCCGTTCGCATTCAGTACGGCGGTTCAGTCAAGGCAGGAAATGCTGCCGAACTCATGGGTCAGCCTGATATCGATGGCGCGCTCGTTGGTGGAGCGTCCCTCGACCCCGAGGAATTCGCCCGAATCGTCCAATTCCGTCTCTCCTGATAGCGTCTCCACCCGTGTTGATCGCTGTTCTCATCATTCAGGTGCTCTCTGCACTCGCCCTTATCTTCCTCGTCCTGCTTCACAGTGGTCGGGGTGGTGGCCTTTCCGACATGTTCGGTGGCGGTTTGGGCGCGTCTGCTGCTGGATCAACGGTGGTCGAGAAGAACCTCGACCGCATCACTGTTGTTGCCGCAGTCATCTTCATCTTCGCCTCTGTCGCACTCGCACTACTGCTCGACAAGTAGGTCTTCATGGGTCGAACCGACCCGACAGCACTTTCACTTCGGGACGTCACGCTTGTTCGTGAGGGTCGCGCGATCCTCGACAACGTTTCATGGGATGTCGCGCCCAACGAACGTTGGGTCGTTCTAGGTCGCAATGGTTGCGGGAAATCGACGCTGATGAAAATCGCGTCGTTGTATTTGCATCCGTCCTCGGGTGAGGTTGAAGTGCTCGGCGAGAAACTCGGCCGAACCGACGTGCGTTCCCTGCGTAAGCGCATTGGCGTTGCCAGTTCGGGAATGGCCGAGCAGCTTCGGTCTGATCTGGCCGCTACCGACGTGGTGATGACAGCCAAGAACGCAGCGCTGGAACCTTGGTGGCACACCTATGACGACGCCGATCGTCAGCGGGCCCGCGCCTGTCTCGACCGGATGGAAATCGGGCGCCTGGCGGATCGAAGCTTCGCAACGCTGTCTTCCGGTGAAAAGCAGCGAGTGCTGCTGGCCCGAACCCTGATGCCAGAGCCAGGACTGTTGATTCTCGATGAACCGACTGCAGGTCTTGATCTCGCAGGTCGCGAGGACCTTGTGCGGACGCTTGGCGTTCTTGCTGCGGGGGTTGAGACACCAGCGACGGTTCTCGTTACACATCATGTTGAAGAAATCCCCGAAGGATTCACCCACGTCCTGATGCTTCGCGAGGGTCAGGTGCTCAGTGCTGGAACACTTGATGATGTGCTCACTGAAGCGAACCTTTCCGAATGCTTTGAGATGAAACTAGGTCTTGAACGCCGTCATGGTCGATGGTGGGCGTGGGGGACCGACATATGAATCCAGCGCTCGGTCTCGTTCTCGTTTTCTTCTTGATCATTGCGAACGGCTTTTTCGTCGCAGCCGAGTTCGCGCTTGTCGCCGTTGACCGGGCGAAGGTTGAAAACGATGTTGAGGCGGGGCGCCGCAGAGCTCGGGTTGCCAAGGGGCTCATCGCTCACTTGTCGTTTCATCTTTCAGGGGCCCAACTCGGCATCACAGTGACCTCACTGTTGATTGGTCTTCTTGCCGAACCGGCGATTGCGGAACTTCTCCACCCGGCACTCGAGCCGATTCTCGGCTCTGCTGCGGTGATCGGTGTTTCGCTCGCGCTCGCAATCTTCATTGCAACGGTTGTGCAGATGATTGTTGGCGAGTTGGTTCCGAAGGGTCTTGCAATCGCTCGCCCGGAAACGACCGTGTATTACCTCGGTCCTCTGGTGCGTGTGTACGGAATCATTTTTGGACCACTCATTCGTATTCTGAACGGTGCTGCAAATCGCACAGTGCGGCTGATGGGCGTGGAACCCACCGAAGAACTTTCGCACGTTCGAACACTTTCCGAGATGCAGATTCTTGTGAGTGCGTCAACGCAAGGCGGAGTTATCGATGACTCGGCATCGAAATTGCTTATGCGTTCGATTCGGTTCGAAGACAAGAGTGCCGAGGACGTCCTAGTTCCCCGAACCGCTGTTACCGCGTTGCAGAGTTCCGACACCGTCGAAGCGCTCGTGAATGCTTCGGTCGCCACTGGTCACTCGAGATTCCTTGTCTATGGCGAGGATCTTGACGACATCGTCGGAACGGTGCACGTTCGTTCAGTGCACGGCGTTCCCCGTGAATCTCGTGCAACCACCTCAGTGTCGTCGCTCATGCGGCCGATGTTCGAACTTCCAGAGAGTCGTGATCTCGCAGACGTATTGCGTGATCTTCGGCGGGAGAACACCCACATGGCGGTCGTGGTCGATGAATACGGCGGTACAGCTGGCATCATCACGCTTGAAGACATCCTTGAAGAAATCGTTGGCGAAATTGGCGACGAACACGATCGACGCACGCCGTCCACGTCTGTTCCCGGTCGCCGCAATGAGTGGTCGCTTCCAGGCGGACTCCATCTCGACGAGGTGTTCGAACAAATCGGATGTGTCATTCCCGAAGGTGAATACGAAACCTTCGCTGGCTTCCTCATCGATCGACTCGGACATCTACCTCTCGTAGGGGAGATGGTGCTTTATCAGGGTTGGAGTTTTGAAGTCGCCGAGATGGATCGCCGTCGTGTCGCGCAAATAACCGCCCGCCGGATCGTCGATGACGAAACGCAAACGATGGTCGAAGAGGCAGAAGCTTTCGAAAGCCGGGAGCTGGACTGATATGTGGCCGTTTCTCGTCATCGTCGTTCTTCTCGCCGTGAATGGATTCTTTGTCGCCCTCGAGTTCGCACTTGTGGGTTCGCGACGCAGCCGTCTCGAACCACTCGCCGAAGCGGGGGATCGTTCGGCAATTCGCGCACTTGCCGCGATGAAAGAACTCAGCATTCAACTCGCAGGCGCGCAGTTCGGCATCACGATTGCGTCGCTAGTTCTTGGCCTCGTTGGTGAACCAGCGGTTTCTCACGTCATCGAATCAATCGCACACCATGCATCATGGATTCCGGAGGGATGGATTCATCCCGTCGCCGCAGTGCTCGGCCTTCTCGTCATCGTGTTCGCCCACATGGTGTTGGGTGAGATGGTGCCGAAGAACCTGACCCTCACGCATCCTGAAGCGGTACTGAAGGTCGTGAGCGGACCAAATCGTCTGTACTTGTTGGTCGCTCGGCCTCTCGTGATTGTTCTCAACTGGTTCGGCAACATGGGGGTCCGATTGTTCGGAGTCGAACCCAAAGACGAACTCTCGGACACACATTCCGCTCAGGAACTTGCAGTGCTGGTCTCGGTTTCACAAGAAGAAGGCGCAATCCCGGACTTCTCCGCTGAATTGTTGTCCGGCGTTCTGGATTTTGGTCAGCGCACCGTTGCATCGGTGATGGTCGGGCGAGAGTCAGTTGCTGCAGTTTCGGTTGAAGCCACGACACGCGAACTTGAAGATGCAGTGCGCGAGCTTGGTCACACTCGGTTACTCGTTGTGGGCGACGGAGGTATCGACGATGTGCGTGGATTCATCCACGCCAAGGACCTTCTGACCATTCCGGATTCTGAAATCGACAACCCTGTTCCGTCTCGACTGGTGCGACAAGCGCTTGCAACCCAATGTGGTCAGGAACTCGAAGAACTGTTGAAGAAGATGCAGTCGACGCGCGTGCACTTTGCAACGGTGTACAACGACGACGAATCAACGGCCGGGATCGTTACCCTTGATGATCTTCTTGAAGAACTTCTGAGCGATCTGACCGAAGAAGAGAATTAAGCGCCGGTGGCGTGATAACCGCCGTCGACGTGAACGATTTCGGCAGTGGTCTGTGGGAACCAGTCGGACAGCAATGCAACACAGGCCTTGGCTACTGCGCGTGAGTCACGGACATCCCAGCCCAGCGGCGCGCGTTCATCCCATACGTCTTCGAATTTGGAGAAGCCCGGAATTGAGCGGGCCGCGATGGTTTTGATGGGGCCGGCGGCAACAAGGTTGACGCGGATCTGTTGCGGGCCGAGGTAGCGAGCGAGATAGCGCGAGGTCGATTCAAGCGCGGACTTGGCGACACCCATCCAGTCATAGGAAGGCCAGGAAACGGTGTTATCGAAATCGAGACCAACGATGGAGCCGCCCTCAGTCATGAGCGGAGCGACGACATCGGCCAACGCCTTCAAGGAATAGGCGGAGATGTTCATGGCGACCGAGACGTCGTCCCATGTGGCATCCATGAAGGTGCCACCGAGGCAGACCGCCGGAGCGAAGCCAATGGAGTGCAGTGCGCCATCGACGCGACCCCACTTCTTGGTGAGGTGCTCGCGGGCGGCGTCAAGGTGTTCGGGAACTGAGACGTCGAGTTCGATGACCTCAGGTTCCACGTCGAGTTTCTTTGCGGCTTTGAGCGTGTGCTTCATGCCGGCACCAACGCCGGTGAGAACGATCTCGGCCCCTTCTTGCTGGGCGAGACGGGCGACGCCAAAGCCAAGCGAGGAGTCATTGAGCACTCCGGTCATCAACAGTCGCTTACCTTCAAGCAGTCCCATGGTTCCTCCGATCGCGGTTAC
>CANGMY010000137.1 GCA_947455015.1 Microthrixaceae bacterium
GATCTTGGTCTCGATCCCAAGAAGTTCCCGTCACGCTCGGTGCACAGTTCGATTTCCGCGGCCAAGAACGAAGGGCTCGACCCCGCCAGTTTCGCTGCACGAGCCGGCTCCATCTTCGATCGCAAGATCGCCGAGGTTTTCGTCGACTACCAGGCCCGCCTTCTCAAGGCCGGCGCTATGGACTTCGACGATCTTCTTACGAACACCGTGAAGCTGTTCCGCGAACACCCCGATGTTCTCGAGACCTATCAGCGCCGTTTCGGCCACATCCTGGTTGACGAATATCAAGACACCAATCACGTGCAGAACGAAATGGTGCTCATGCTCGGCGCACAGCACCACAACGTTTGTGTCGTGGGCGATGGCGATCAGTGTCTTGTCCCTGGCACGCAGATTTCTACTGAGCGCGGATTGGTTCCGGTGGAAAATGTGCGGGTCGGCGACGTTCTGACCGGCTCAGATGGCCGTGAGGGCGCAGCTCGCGGATCGGTTGCTGCAGTGTGGCCAGGCGAATACGACGGCCCCGTGGTTACGGTTTCGGCCAGTGGTTTTGAACTCACTGGCACGCCGCATCACATTGTTCCGGCGCGCATGGACGCCGAACCGGGAAAGTGGTTCGTCTATTTGATGTTCCGATCGGACCGAGGCTGGCGAGTCGGTCAAACCAAATCGATTCGCACCGACAGTCGTGGCTATCGCCAGTTGGGTTACCGCGTTCGGGCCGTCCAGGAGCACGCAGATTCGCTGTGGGTCCTTCGGGTCTGTGGAACTCAGGCCGAGGCCTCATATTGGGAGGAGTACTTCTCGGTTGCCTATGGCCTTCCCACGACCTGTTTTCATGCTCAAGGGCGCGACCTCGCAATGGACGACGAATGGATTTGCCGTCTTTACGATTCCGTCGACACGTTTACCAATGCCAAAGAACTTCTGGCCGAAGAGTTACTCCATCCAGAGTTTCCGCATCATCAGCCTCAGGCAGGTAGTCGACGTGCGATCGTGACCCTGTCGATGTTCGCCGACGCGCGCGGCAAGGTGTCGTACCACCGAGTCCAGTGGTCTTCGAGCTGTCCCGTCACTGCAGATCGGCTTGAAAAAGCCGGATTCAACATTCGCCAAGGCAGCAAGCCGGGAACGTTCCGGTTTGAAACATCGCGTCGCGACTATCTCGAGGCTGTCGAGCTCGCCCGGAAGGTTTCCGATGTGGGGGGCCTTGAAATTCGTCGTCGCATGGTCGTAGCCGGAACAACGTATGACTACATGCCGCTCTCACATCTTCGTGAGGGAGCAAAGGTTCTTGTTCACAAGGACGACGCGTTCATTGAAGTTCCAGTTGAAAAGATTGAAACCAGTCTCTATTCCGGCCCTGTCTATGACTTCACGGTCGATCCGACTCATTCCTATGTCGCAAACGGAATGCTTGTTCATAACAGTGTCTACGGCTGGCGTGGCGCCGACATCACCAACATTCTTGAATTTGAAAACGCGTTTCCTGACACCACGGTGTTGTTGCTCGAACAGAACTACCGCTCAACGCAAACGATTCTCGATGCAGCCAACGCCGTCATCGACAACAACATGTCGCGTCGTCCCAAAGAACTCTGGACTGAAGCTGGCTCGGGCGACGCAATCATCCGCTACCACGCCGATGATGAAGCCGACGAAGCGCAATGGGTCGCAAGCCAGCTGAGTCACTTGCACGACAGCGGCCACCGTTGGGGCGATTGCGCGATTCTGTATCGCACCAACGCGCAAAGTCGTCTTGTCGAGGAATACCTCATGCGCGTCGGCATTCAGTACAAGGTCATCGGCGGTACGCGCTTTTACGACCGTCGTGAAGTCAAGGACGCGCTGGGCTATCTCAAGGTCGCGGTGAATCCTTCCGACGAAGTGAGCGTCAAGCGCGTCCTCAACGTTCCCAAACGCGGCATTGGCGAATCATCGGTTGGTCGTCTCGACGTCTACGCCCGTAGTCACGGCCTCACATTCTTCGATGTGCTTCGTGAAGCCGCTGCTGCTGGCGTTACGGGCAAAGCACTCAAGGGCATCGAGCAATTCCTGAAGCTCATGGATGAATTGATGTTGTTTGTCGAGAGCGGTCCAGCGGCTGTCATCGAAGCGGCGCTGCAGCGTTCGGGCTACATCGAAGAACTCGAAGCCGAACACACTGTCGAGTCCGAAGGACGCATTGAAAACCTTGCTGAACTTGTTGGTGCCGCGCGCGACTTCGGTTCTGTGGATGAATTCCTTGAACAGGTGAGTCTCGTTGCCGACACCGACTCACTCGACGACGACGATTCCGCCGTTGTCCTGATGACACTTCATTCAGCGAAGGGTCTTGAGTTCCCATGCGTGTTCATGATTGGTCTCGAAGACGGCATTTTCCCGCATATGCGCACGCTCGCCGAACCCGATCAACTCGAAGAAGAACGTCGCCTCGCTTACGTCGGCATCACGCGCGCGCGTGAACGACTTTACCTCAGTCACGCGTGGGCGCGCACAATGTTCGGCAGTACCCAGTACAACCCGCCCTCTCGCTTTCTCGACGAAATCCCCGCGCAGCTCGTTGAATCGGTGCAAGGAAATCGCCGGCCGTCGCGCAACGCGGGCGGCAACTCTTCAAGCGGAACTTCTGGCCGCGCATGGGGAGCCAACCGCGGTTCAGGTGGCGGCATGTGGGGAGGGGGCGGTCGCTCTCGAAGCGACGACGACGATTGGTCGGGTTCAGTTATTGGCGGGGGAGGGCGCTCGCATCGTGACGAGGTCGTCGAAGCGTCGCTCAAGCCCACGCCCCCAGCGCCCAGCGGGGCCGATGCCATTGGCCTCAAGGCCGGGGACGATGTCCGCCACGGCAAGTTCGGCGAGGGCGTGATCCTCGCCATCGAAGGCATTGGCGACAAAGCCGAGGCCGTCGTGCGATTCCCGGGGTTCGGCGAGAAGCGGTTGTTGCTGGCCTGGGCGCCATTGGAGAAATGCTGAAAAAATGTTTCTGACGACTTGTCAGATCCGTTAGGTTGCCCTAACATCTTCTCTGTAAGGCATACCTAACACTCGACTCCACCGAGGTCTGACATGTTCTCCAACTTCCTTATCGGTCTGCGCGAAGGACTCGAAGCGTCACTCGTCGTTGGCATCCTCGTCGCCTATCTGGTGAAGACGGGCCGCACGGAACGACTCTGGGCCGTGTGGGTGGGTGTCGCCGTCGCAATTGTTGGCAGCCTCGGATTCGTTGGGATTCTTGAACTCACCTCGAAGTCGCTCGACGAGCGTTCGGAAATCATGTTCACCGGTGTCATGTCGATCATCACCGTGGTCTTCCTCACGTGGATGATCTTCTGGATGCGCAAGACCTCGCACAAGCTCAAGGGTGAGCTGCAAGGGAAGATGGATCACGCGATCGACATGGGTTCACTTGCACTTGCGGTCATGGCTGCAGTTGCGGTGGGACGTGAAGGACTTGAGACAGCGCTCTTTCTTTGGACCAACGATCAGGCTGCATCGGGCAGCGGGCATCCTGCTATCGGTGGCGTCCTCGGACTTCTTGTCGCGGCGACCTTCGGGTACTTGCTCTACAAGCGCGCCGTGAACTTCAACCTGTCAACGTTCTTCAAGATCACTGGCGCACTTTTGATCATCGTTGCTGCTGGTGTGCTCGCCTACGGAATCCACGAGTTCCAAGAACTCGGTTGGTTGCCTGGCGAAGACGCATTGGCGGTCAACATTTCGTCGTGGTTCGACGGCGAGAGTTGGTACGGAAGTTTGGCAAAGGGCCTCTTCAACTTCACACCTGCCATCACGGTGCTGCAGATGGTTGCGTGGTTTGCCTATGTCCTGCCGACAATGTTCTTCTTCTTCCGTTCATCGCCAGTTCGTCCTGCGCCGGCGGTCAGCCCCGAGTCGCCAGCTTCAGCGGCGGACTCAACGGAAGCGACTGTTCCCGTCTGATCCGGTTCGGCCTTTGACCTAACCGGAAGTCGTCAAAGTCGACGTGTCGCCCCTGAGGTCGACAATGACTTTGCCCTTGTCGGTAATTGTCACTGGATAGGAAAGCAGCCCACTTCCGTCGGCGGCGATCGTTGCGCCGTCGCAAGGGTCGCGGAAGTTCGAAAGCGCTGGTTGCCACGAAAGTGTGCAATCACGCGCTTGGCCTGGCCGACGCGCATCGAACGCAAACCAACCAGTGGTGACGTCGTCGCCGATGTGCTGCAGGTAGATATCGCGCTTGCCGCTCGACACATCAGAGAACAACAACGGACCGCCGTTGGAAATGTTCTGCGCGCGTGCGGTTGCTGAGCCGGCGTCGTAGGTGTCGGATCCGAGCTTCACTTCAACCTTGCCGGACTCGGTGAGTGAGGGGATGGCGACGACGAAGAGGAGCAGCACAAGGGTGATGCCAATGGCGACGCCGGCAACCGCCAGAATCACCGATCGAGAAGTGCGTTTGCGACTTTCCTGCACGGGCATACCGTCAGTATCCCCGGCCCGAGAATGGAGCGAAAGTCGGACAGCCCCCTCTCTCAGATCACCCGGGGGAGTGAGTTAGGTGCGGGCCCTTCGGACTGACTACCTTCTCCGGCGTGGATCTACTCGAATATCAAGGCAAACAGTTCTTCGCTCAGTTCGGCATTCCGGTGTCTGACGGGCGTCCGGTAACGACCGTCGACGAGGCCGTTGCCGCTGCCGAGGCAGTGGGCTATCCCGTCGTCGTCAAGGCCCAGGTGCATGCCGGTGGTCGCGGAAAGGCGGGCGGCGTCAAGCTCGCCAA
>CANGMY010000138.1 GCA_947455015.1 Microthrixaceae bacterium
AGTCCGGTGCAGGCATGGGGCGAGAAGGCCTACAGCGGTACCAGTTCAGACGGAACGCCCCTGCGAATCGTCGTCATCGGACGCGACGCAACCGATGCACAACTGCTCACCAAGGTCGGCCGCTTTCTTTGGTACAAGGATTCCGGTCCGGTTTTAAGTTTCAGCCGACAGGGACAGATTGAGCATCGAGCATTTGCTCTTCTCCTGGCCGAACGCGCTGGAGTCCGGGTTCCAAGTGTCGTCTCGGCATCAACCATCGGATCGCGAGGCGACGCGACTCTCGTACTTGATTCGGTGAAGGGCATGACTCTCGACCAACTCTCCCAAAATCAGATCACCGACGATTTTCTCGTCGACACATGGAACCAACTCGCGAAACTCCACGATGCCGGCATCACCCACGGCGGGATTTGGTCGCAGACATTTCTACTCACTGACTCTGGCGCTGCATTCACAGATCTCCCTACTGCAAATACGACACCTGATTCCGACGCGTACTTTTTGGATCGTGTCGCACTCCTTGCGACCCTCGCCGATTCAGTCGGAGACGAGCGAGCGATTACCGCAGCGCAATCATCACTCGGAAAAGAAGGACTCGCCGCACTTCTCCCCTATCTTCAGACAACCGCGCTTCCTCGAGTAAACCGCCGTTCCGCTGACGGGCTCAAGAAGTTGTGTTCTCGACTCCGTGACGAAGTCAGCACAGCAACCGGCGTCGAAGCACCCAAACTCGAAGAACTCCGACGGGTTGCACCGTCTTCCATCCTGATCGCTGCCTTCACAATTCTGGGCATGTACCTACTCATTGGGCAGTTTGCGCACGTCGAGTGGGCGACGATGTTCAAAGATGCTCATTGGATCTGGGTGCCAGTGGTCTTCTTATTGGCATGGGTTCCGATTGCGGGACTGTCCATGTCGCTACTCGGATCGGTCAGTAAGCCTCTGCCGCTTCGTCCAGTGGTGATGTTGGAAATCGGCACAAAGTTCACAGGACTCGCCGGAGGCGGCGTCACAACATTTGCGCTCCAGGTTCGTTTCTTTCAGAAGCAGGGATTGAAGTCAGCCGTTGCTGTGACTTCAAGTCTCCTGAACTCTGTCGCCTCAGGTTTCACCGAAGTTGTGTTCCTACTCATTGCTCTCATCTTCGGAGCGAGTGCCTTCTCTTTGAGTAAGGGCGGTTCGGGAAGTTCGAGCGGACTATCAGGCAAGATCTTCATGGCCGCCATAGCCATCGCGGTCATCACAGCGATCGCGTTCACCATTCCGGGACTTCGACACAGGGTGTCGAAATTTCTCATCCCTCAGATACACGCGGCGAAAGAGAATCTCGCCGCTGTCATGAAGAATCCCCGAAAGGGCCTGCAAATGCTTGCCGGCAATGCCCTTTCACAGATTTTCTACGCACTTGTCTTATGGGCCGCGTTGCATGCTTACGGCGAATCACTTGGTCTCATGCAGTTGATCATCATCAATACCCTCGCCTCAATCCTCGGAGGGATCGCTCCGGTTCCCGGAGGTATCGGTGTGATCGAAGCAGGACTGATCGCCGGATTCACTGCAGCTGGCATTCCCGACCAACAAGCAATCGCTGCAACGTTCACAGCCCGCATGTTCACCGCCTACCTGCCGCCGATCTGGGGCTGGCTCTCCATCAACTGGCTACGCCACCGCGACTACGTCTGATCGGACGACGCATCGGTTGGCTGGAAATGTTGATTCAGCATTTCCTCAATTCGACGAAGTCGTCCTTCGTTTGAATCGTCTTCAGGACCCGAAGCTTCATTGCGCCGACTCTGTGCTTGGTCCATAAAACTTGACGCGATCTGCGCTGTGATGACCGCTGCGGTTGTGAGACCAAGAAGCATGATGCCGACGGCTGCGATTCGGCCTGCCGTAGTGATTGGGTAGTAGTCGCCGTAACCAACGGTGAAAACAGTGACACATCCCCACCACATCGCGATTCCGATTGTGGTGATGTTGGCATCGGGCGCCGAACGCTCAAAGCCCCAGACGATGACCATCAGATTGAGCAGCAGCACAACCGAAACGAAGAGGAAGTGGAGAGTGTTGCCCTTCTTGAACATCGCCTTTAGTAACCGCAAACTGAAGACCAAGCGAATGACGGGAAGTACAACTGCGAGTACTCCAACAGGGTGGTGCGTGAGGTAGTGGAATCGGCGCTTTGACAAGTAGGTACGCACGGCCATATCCGTGCCGTAGATCAGCGAAATTACGATTCGGCCGACATACCAAAACGTGGGATTACCGGCGACTCGATGAATCGCAGACAGAGGAACGATCGTCAACCAAATCGTGCATAGCGCGATGAGATCAAGAGTGAGCGTCGTCCTATTAATCCAACGATCGAGCCGAGGGTTTCCTGGCTCTGACTCCGACGGGTCCGCACTCTCTACATCTGGTGGAATCGACGCTGCAGTTGTCTCGCTCACCGAAGCAGTCTCACAGACGACCTCAGGCCGATGCACTTCCGATTCGTTCGGCCTCGGCTTTCCACCGGGCTTGATCAACTTTGCCATTCGCTGCACGGCCAATTGACGCAACGATCACGAGATGACGAGGAACCTTGTAGCCAGCAAGACGATCTTGCAGGGAGGCCCTGAGATCGTCGATTTCGAGCACTCCCCCCGGGTTCGCCTCGACAAAGCCGATCACCTGCTGCCCAAAACGCTCATGCGGAGCGCCCATGACAACAGCGTCACGCACAGCCGGATGCAGCTTGATTGATTCCTCAACCTCTTCCGGGAACACCTTCTCGCCACCGGTGTTGATGCAACCAGAACCGCGACCAAGCAGGGTGACGGTTCCGTCTTCGTCGACCGTTGCGAAATCGCCAGGAGTCGTCCAGCGACGTCCCCCGATTTCCCGGAACGTCTTGGCTGACTTTTCAGGGTCGTTGAAATAGCCGATAGGCGCCCGACCGGCGATCGCAACAAGACCCGTTTCTCCTGAACCGGGAGTGACCGACGTTCCATCCTCACGAATGACCTGAGCGTCAGGTCCAAGTTTGAATCCCGCAGTTTTTGCGGTGCCACGCGAGGACGAAATTGAACGTGCGAGCCCGACCGCTTCGGAAGAACCGAGCGTGTCCACGCACAGAAGGTTTGGAGCGTGGCCGATCAGTCCATCTTTCACGGGGGCCGACCACATCACGCCCGAGGAGAGCATCACCTTGAGCGACGTGATATCCCAACGATTCGGATTCGCGTTGAGTGCATCGAGAAGCGGCTTGGCAAATGCGTCACCCACAATCGAGAGGTCAGTGACACCATGACGCTCAATCGTGTCGAGAAGTTCTTCAGGATCAAACTTGGTGTGCTCACAAAGAACTACAGCACCACCAGAGTCAAGGATGGCGAACGCTGAGAATGCTGCGGTTCCGTGCATCAATGGTGCAGCGGGAATGACGCGAGCCCGTTCAGCGCCGGCTTCCAACAAGATCGTTTGCACAACTTCGAGATCGCCATCTTCGGGGTACTTCAGCGTGGTGCTCCGATTCAACACGCAGAACAGATCGTCCTGACGCCACATCACACCCTTGGGCTGTCCAGTGGTGCCGCCGGTGTAGAGCAAATACAGATCGTCGCCAGTGCGCACGGGCGCATTGGACCGTAGCGACGCTCCCGATGTCGCGACGGCTTCGAATGACTCGGCCCAATCGGGACACTCACCGACGCCGTCGTCGACCCACAGCCACAACTTCACGTCAGGAACTCGCAACCGAACTTGAGCTGCGGCCTCGGTAAACGATCCGTGGAACATCACGGCCTCGACTCCAGCGTCGAGCCAGAGATAGGCAAGTTCATCTGCGACGTAGCGATAGTTCGTATTCACTGGAACCATGGCCGCTTTGAACGTGGCGAAAAGTGACTCTACGTACTCCATCGAATTCATGAGGTACTGCGCAACTCGTGATTGACGAGTCAGACCGGCACTTAAGAGCCGATCTCCGACCGCCGAAGCACGCTGCTCAAACTCAGACCATGAACGAATCGACGATCCCCTGATGAGCGCAGGGGCATCCGGCTGCACCTCAGCAATCGCCTCCCACACATCAGCAAAATTCCACGATGTCATCAGTGTCGTTCAATTCTCTTGGGGAGCTGAGAGCATGTCCCAGAAGTCCTTCGAACTACGCTGACACTAGCGAAGGAATCGTTGGCGTCACCTACGAGGGAACAGTGAATACCAAGGTCTATACGCACGAATTCATCGACATCATTGGTCCAAACCGTGCGAACTACATGCACCACATGACCGCCAACTGGTGCCCCATGGCCCGAGAAGATCGCGGCCAGCTTTGTTTCGGGGTTTGGGGCGTGGTTGGCACGACTGACCACTGGCCACGTGTCGTCAATATGTGGGAAGAAGACGGCTTCGACGGATTAGCGGTTGCACTCGGACACGAACTTGGCCGTCCCACTCTGCAGGACCCCAAGCTCGAGGTCTGGTGGAACGAAGCGGCAAACTTTCGATCCGGTGGTTACGACCGAGTCCTCATTCCCGCTCCTTGGACTCGCACGATCGAAGAACTTTGCGCCGATGGTGTCTCTGGCGTGGCGTACGCCCACGACACGATCCGCGTGGCGCCAGGCGGAGCGGACTCCTTTCTGTCGAGGGTTCGCGACATCGCGGTTGAGGCCCACCAGCCATTTGGCTGGCAACTTGTTGGGGCCCTGAAAACCTCCCTGCGACGCGACGACGAATGCATCGTCATCTGGGCAATTCCTGCGTGGCAGCA
>CANGMY010000139.1 GCA_947455015.1 Microthrixaceae bacterium
ACCACAACATTTTGGTTGTTCTCAACGTGTGACGACTGAGCCATGGATGAATCCTACGGTCAGAGGATTGAAACGGGAATGCGCTTTTTGCCGACGCCTACTGGCTTCGAGTGATCGACGCTGACGGTCGGGCGAATCGCGCCGCCGTTGGCTTCAAGCTCGGCAAGTGCGGTTTCGCCATGTCCGAACACGCATTCCGGGTCGGGAGCGTCGAGCGGAAGACCGGTGAAGAACTTGGTTGCCATACAACCGCCACCACATGCGTCGTAACTGCCGCATGATCCGCATGCGCCCGGGTTGGTGGGTTCGCGAAGTTCGGTGAACAGATCGGACGATTGCCACACTGCAGCAAAGCCACCTTCACCGTGAATCGAGCCGGCCTTGAAGTTGTCGTGCAATACGAACGGGCAGGCATACACATCGCCAACCGGATCGATCAGACACACAACACGACCAGCACCACAAAGGTTGAGACCAGGAAGCGGTTCGCCGAGTGCAGAGAGATGGAAGAACGAATCGCCGGTGAGAACCTGCGGGCGTGCGAGCAACCAGTTGTACAGCTCGATCTGTTGTGCCTGCGTGGGGTGCAGTTCGTGCCAGGTGTCGATGCCGCGACCAGAAGGACGGAAACGCGTGAGTCGAAGTTCTGCGCCGTATTCGTTCGCAAGCGCTTCGTACGCGTCGACCTGCTCAACGTTTTCGCGAGTCATCACAACGGACAACTTGAACTGTCCGAAATCGGCATCGCGCAAGTGATCCATTGCGGTGCGAACTCGTTCGTAGGTGCCTTCGCCCCGAACTGCGTCGTTCGTAATCGCATCGACGCCGTCGAGAGAGATCTGAATGTCGACGTAGTCCATCGAGGCAAGGCGCTTCGCGTTCTCGGCATTGATGCGACCACCGTTGGTGGAGAACTTCACACCAACGCCCTTTTCCACGCAGTATTCGACGATTTCGAAGAAGTCGGGGCGCAGCATTGGTTCGCCACCGCCGATGTTCACGTAGAACACCTGCATCTCGGCCAGCTGATCGACAACGGCTTTCATTTGTTCGGTCGACAACTCGTTGGGGTCGCGACGACCCGATGACGACAGACAATGCACGCAGGCGAGGTCGCATGCGTAGGTCCATTCCCACGTGAGACAGATGGGGGAGTTGAGACCCTCGGCGAGCTGATCAGTGAGCGCGGTCATGTCGTGTCTTCCTACGCGGCGTTTTCAAGGACAAGAAAGTCGCCAGCGGCGAGTGAGGTCAGAGCTTTTTCAAACGACGGCCAACGCTTGGCGTCGAGGCCAGCGGCATCGAACGCAGCGCGAGCTGAAGGCTGGTCATTGAGAGACTCAACAAGCGTCACCAAATCAGGTGAGCGCAAAAACGTGAGTCGGCGATTGCCGTAGTGATAGGCGAGCGCGCCGAAGGGCTCGGGCCGCAACGCGACCCGTTCGTGGAGCCGCCAGGGGCGGTCGGCATCGAAGGCAACGGCGGTCATGAAGAGCGAATGCCCGAGGGCATTCAGGCGGGTCTTAGTAGACGCCGCACATGCCGTCGATGGAGATCTCCTCGACGAGCATTTCTTCTTCGATGGCCTCGTCGGTGTCGACGGCCTCGGTTTCGGTGATTTCGAGCGTCTGCTCCATGGTCCCCTCCGGGTGAAATGACTGATTCGCAGCCTATCCGGGCAATCCAGGCCCTGACTTCTCCGGAAATCCTATGTCCTATAGGATCTATGCAATAGCCGGAAACCCCATCGGGGACCCTAGAGAGATGTGCCGGGTCATGGAGAGTGAATCAGTCAACGGCGAGAACAGGTCGAGTACCGGATCTCGCCGCGGTTTTCGTCGGGGCACCGTGCTCGGCGGAGCGTTCGCGCTTGCCGGCGGCTCAGCGGCGGGATTGCTTGCCCTTGGTGCGGGGACGAGCGGAGCGACGACAACGCTCATGGTCGACACCCTCGACGATGGAGCAGCGAACCCGTCCGACTGCACCACGCCAATCGCGAACTCCTGTTCGCTTCGCGATGCCACTGCTGCAGTCGCGAATGGAGACATCATCACCTTCGCGCCAGGTCTCACCGGCACGATCTCCATGACCAACGGCGAGATTCGCATCGAGAATGGCGCCACCATCACCGGCCCGGGATCCGCTGATCTCACCATCGACGCGAATCAGGCGTCACGAATTTTCGTGCTCGACGCCGCCGGTGAGGACTTCACCTTGAGCGGCATGACATTGACAAATGGTCAGGCTCCGCTCAGTGCCGCCGATGGTGGCGCGCTCCTTGGATCCTCCGCGCACGACATTGTGCTCGCCGACATGGTGTTCGACGGAAACTCCGCGCCGCGGGGTTCAGGACCGAGTGGACAAGGTGGAGCTGCGTGGTTTGGAAACACCGGATCGCTCACGATGAGTGACTCAACCTTCACCGATAATCACGCAAGTCTGACCGGGGGCGCGCTCTTCATCATGAGCGAGGGCAACGTCAGCATCACCCGCACGACGGTGACAGGAAACACGACTGGCCAGCGCGGCGGCGGGGTCTACATCTTCCGCTACAACGCTTACGAACTCGTCGATGTCTCCATCACCGACTCGACGTTCTCCAATAATGACGCCGTCCAGCAGGGAGGTGGCGCCTACATCGGTTGGGGTGGAGGCGGATCGGTATCGGTTCGAGGCACCACGTTCTCGGGGAACTCGGCGAAACGCAACGGTGTGGGCCTGTTCATCGAGGGCCGAGAGGCTCCCGTTTCGATCAACAACTCGACGTTCACATCGAACGTGGGTCCATCCGCCTATGGAACGCAATATGGCTACAAGGGCGGCGGCGCGTACGTGTACTACGCGGCGTCAGTGACGGTCTCCAACAGCACCTTCGATTCGAACACTGCCTCGGTAATGGGAGGCGGACTCGGTGTCGGTCGATGCGGTCCGACGGTTGTGAATAATTCGACGTTCACGGGTAACACCAGTCTCGGGACAGGTGGTGGAATTGGCGCCTACAACACCACCGACCTCACCATCAATCAGTCGACGATTTCCGCGAACACGGCGTCTGGATCTTCCGGAGCTCCAACCGGTGGTGGCGGCGGCATTTATCTCTACGGAACGGATTTGACGCTTTCCGGCTCGATTGTCTCGGGAAATACAAACGACGATCCATCGTTCGCTGTCGGTGCAGACATCGAGTCGAACCAGCGTGGCTATCTCTCCCTTCTCAGCAGTTCGTCGATTGTGGGCCACTACCCCACCGGAGATCTCGACGATCTCGGCGGAACGATCGTCAGCTCCTCTCCTGGTCTCTACGCACTGGCCGATAACGGCGGGCCCACCAAGACGATGGCGTTGATGGCGAGTTCGATCGCGATCGACGCTGGCCCTGATCCGATCGCGTCGTTCGTCGGCAATCTGTACGACCAGCGCGGCGCACCACGACCCACGGGAGTCTCGGGCGATATCGGTTCCTTCGAGTTCGGCGGCACACCGGCGCCAACAAGTTCGACATCGTCAACAACGCGCCCGCCAACAACGAGTTCAAGTTCAACCAGTACGTCCTCGAGCACCTCGACCTCAACGTCGAGCACGTCTTCGTCAACCTCTTCGTCAACCACCTCGACCACGATGTACGTCCCGCCGTCATCGAGTTCATCGACGTCCTCGTCGACGTCTTCATCGAGCACGTCTTCGTCAACCTCTTCGTCAACCACCTCGACCACGATGTACATCCCGCCGTCGTCGACCTCGGTGCCTTCATCGTCAAGCACATCGTCCTCATCGGTACCGAGTTCCACGACCTCGACCAGTTCACCGACATCGTCATCGACGTCGTCATCCACATCGTCGTCAACCTCAACATCGACAACGCAACCATCGGCTTCGACGACCACGCTCAATGTGTCGCCTGGCGCGCCGGCTACGCCGCTGAACGCGTCACCCGTTGAGCTTTCGTTGGGTAAGGCGATCATCATCAATGCCGACGGAACAACAACCCCGGCACCGGTAGTCACGATCGGCACCAACGCCGTTCTTGCCGGATCGCGCACCTTCGGAGTGGAACTCACCGGAGCCCGAGCAGATGAAAGCGGTCAACTCACCGTCAACGCTGGTGGTGCCGCTCGAGTCGTTGGCTATGGGTTTCAACCAGGAACGACCACTTCGGTGTGGATGATGTCAACACCGCTGTCACTCGGAACCGCAACCGCGCAAAGTGATGGAACGTTTGCCTTGCAGATCGCGATTCCCTCCGATCTTGAAGGACTGAACCACACGATTCAGGTGCAAGGAGTCGACACACAGGGATCGTCTCGCGCGATCGCAACCGGGGTCCTTGTTGCAACACGTACATCGCTTCCGGTTACCGGAACCGACTCGCAACTTCCACTCGTTCTCGGGGGATCGCTCCTTCTTGGTGGAGCAGGCCTCGGACTCACTGCACAAACACGTCGCCGCCATGCTGGCGGGATTTCAAGGAGCACTTCGCAATGACCACAGCCCGCAATGACAATCACGTCTCCACACCGAAGCGACGCCTGCGAAACGGGACGATTCTCGGAAGCGCTGTAGCCATCGCTGGCGGATCGGCAGCGGGTCTTCTTGCACTCACCGTCGGCACCAGCGCGGCTTCCACGACGTTTGTTGTCGACACACTCGATGACGGTGTCGCGAATCCATTCGATTGCGTGACTCCGGTTGCAAATTCCTGCTCACTTCGC
>CANGMY010000140.1 GCA_947455015.1 Microthrixaceae bacterium
GAATAGACCCCTGAGGTTTACTACGTCAGATCATTGAGTGCGGAGGCGAGGGAACCTAGGGTCGGACGTAATGGAACGCCACCCCACTCATCAGAAGATCCTCGATGAAACGATCCGGATCATTGAGACCAGCGGTGAGGCCAGCGTGCGCGTTCACGACATCGAAGTCGCGGTCGGGGTGACCGCTCCGTCGATCTACCACTTCTTCGGTAGCCGGGAAGGCTTGGTGAGGGCGGCTCAGGCCGAGCGAGTCATTCGGAGCTTCTCCCAGTTCGGGAAGGTGTCTGAGCCGATCTTGCGTCGAGTTTCGAGCCGGGCCGAACTGAGAGTCGCCATTAATGAGCTCCTCACGATGATCTACGAACCATCACGAGCGACCGCACGACTACAGCGCATCTTCGCGATTGGTAGTGCTGAGGGACGTCCCGAGCTCGCCGCACTTATTGGCGATGCGACACGGAACTTTCTGCACGAAAACGCCGAGAGTTTTAAGGTCTTCAAGGACAAGGGATGGATTCGTCCTGATCTCGACCTTGAAGCATTCAATCAGTGGTTGAGCGGGCAGATTCTCGGACGCGTCTATATCGAAATCGGATGCGAACCCCGCCCGAACCCTGCTTGGGACGCGATCTCAAAAGAGGCAGTTGCATTCGTAGTATTCGGTTCACTCTCAGACGACTGACGCGAGTAAGACATCTCGCTTCTACTGAGGTGCCGGGGGGTGACGATGGAGACGATTGAGCAGCCAGGACTGAACGCCGTCACGTCGGCTGTCGGCTCTCGGTTTGGCCACGTTCGTGCACTCGATGGCCTTCGAGGGCTCGCCGTCGCCCTCGTTGTCGTTTATCACTTTGCGCCCGATGTTCTGCCCGCAGGCTTTATTGGCGTCGACATTTTCTTCGTGCTGTCGGGATTCCTCATTACGTCGCTTGCGCTCGGTGAACACCGAACCTCAGCGAAGGTTTCGTCGAGTGGGTTCTACATGCGGCGCGCGCGCCGACTCTTGCCCGCTGCGATCGTGACGGTTGTGGTCGCGATCGCGCTTGCAGCGGTGATCCAACCCGATTCAACGCGAGCTGCGAATCGGGGAATGGGTATTGCTTCTCTGCTTTACGCCGCGAACTGGTGGATGATTGATCAGCAGAATTCCTACCAAGCAACGTTTGGAACCGAGTCGCCGCTTAGTCACTTCTGGTCGTTAGCAGTAGAAGAGCAGTTCTATGTGTTCTTTCCGTTGCTGCTACTTGGACTCGTTTTCATCGTTGCTCGCAGAAGCGGACGGACAGAAGCCCTTGCGAAGTGGCTGCTTGCGTTCTCAATTATTGGAGCGCTGGTCTCAGCAACGCTCATGTCGGTGATGTACAACGCCGATGCGGATCCGTCACGTGTGTATCTCGGGACCGACACTCGAGTTCACGAAATTTTCGTTGGCGTCGCTGGTGCTTGCGTGTGGTGGTTGTGGTCACGCGCGCTACGTGAACGACGATCGTTGTTTGTCTTGACGATTGTTGGCCTTGTGTCGGCGGCGTTTCTTGGTTTGGTGGCCGTCTTTTCGAATTTCCGCGCACCGTGGCTCTATCACTACGGCTTTCTCACAATTGCAATTGCGGCCTTAGCGATCATTCTTGCTTCGGTCGCAAAGAGTTCTGTGGTGTCACGAACATTCGAGTTCCGGGGCCTCTGCGTTCTTGGTCTTGTTTCCTACAGCGTCTATCTCTGGCACTGGCCGGTTCGGGTATTCGTAAATCAAACGAACACCTCATTTGACGGACTCTCGCTCTTCTGCGTTCGAATTGCACTCACAGCAGTCGCGGCAACGCTTTCTTATTACGTGATTGAAAAGCCATTTCGACGGGCGAAGAACCCCCGACGCGTCGCTCTGTTGTCAGTTCTGGGGATGGCCGTTGCGCTTGGAGCGGTTTGGGTGATCTCGCGGCCGGTTCCGGCGGCATCGACGGAGTACTCGACAAAAGAGGCGCCAACGGCTGCGGTACCTGCTCAAGCACTTCGGATTCTGTGGTTCGGTGACTCGGTTGGTTGGGTGCTTGGTGGTGGCATCCTCGATTTCCCGCGCCCGATTGGGTACGACTCTCCATTCGACAGCGCCCACATACTTCTTTGGAACAAGGCTGACTACAGCTGTCCGCTTGTTCGGTATCCGCAGCGGTCTTTCGCGGTCGTGAAGCAAAACACGGGACCATGCGTTGAACGCGAAGCGAATTGGCCATCGCTAATCGCAGAGTTCAAACCCGATGCTGTCGCGTGGGCATCGATTCTGTTCGATACCTACGACTACAGGGTCGACGGCCGGTGGGTCCCATTTGGTTCGCAAGAGTGGGTCGCGATTTACAACGAGAATCTTGAATCATCGCGACAACTCGCAACGGCGTCCGGATCCACCTTCATGTTGATCGGCCAGTCCGATCCATTGGCTGATCCTTCGCAGAAGGATGATGGTCAGGAAACACTTCTGCCGTCGAATATTTGGCGATTCGGCTTCGTACGAGATTTGCAGCGCAAATTTGCCGAGTCGCACTCGAACGACACGGTCTTCGTCGACTTGCAGCCAATCGTCTGTCCGAATGATTCGTGCAAGGGCGTCGTGATTGATCCGAAGGGATCCCGGCCTGACGGCGTTCACTTCACGAAGGAAGCGGTCCTGGCCATGGCGCCGCAGATGCAGAGTGCCATCGAGAAAGCGATGGGCCGGTAACAGCGCATCGCTGCGCCTGACCTACCAGATGATGGGGCCGGTGGCGTCGAGGGCGCGCCCTTCACTGCGTACACCCTTTCCGACCATGTCGTCGGCGATATCGCCCCAGAGTTTGCGAAGTCGGTAGTGAGGAACGCGCGGAAACAAATGGTGAACAGCGTGGTGGTCATGACCGCGGATGAGCCATCGTGAACCGGGGAAAACGGCAACACGAGTGTCGACGTAACGGCCAACGTTCGTTGCCGGATGGTGAGGGAACCATGCGAAGACGGTCAGTAGCCAAAGGGCTTGGAGTCTCGACGGCAGATACCAGAGCATCAACGCCTGCCATCCGTGCCCGGTGAGTATCGCAATGACAAGAACCGCATTCGTGAGAAGCCAAAAACGCAGCTGGATGAGACCCGTCTTTTTGCTTCCGGTTTCCGCACGCATCACGACGAGCATCGCGGCGGGCAAGAGCTTGCGCGCGGGAGGGACGAAGGCGAACACCGGAAGAAAGGTGGCCAACATGACCTGTCCGTACCAACTCTTGAGGACGGTGTACATCGGTCCAGCAGTGTGAAAGTCGGGGTCTTTCAGCGGGTCGTTGGTATGCGCGTGGTGACGCATATGTGACGGGCGATGTGCTTTGTAGGAGAAACCCAGTGGGATCGCACAGAGCATGCCGATGAGATCTTCGATCCACTTCCCTGTTGTTGTGCGACCCCAAATGTTTCCGTGAGTCGCTTCATGCATAGGCATATAGAAGGACGAAGCGATCACGGTGTTGAGAAGCAGTCCCAGCCAGAGCGGGATCGTTCCAGTGACGCCGAGAAGGATCACCGCAATCCAGGCTGCGGAGAAAAGCAGAAACGTAATGATGATCCGAGGCTCAATGGATCCCCAGTAGGGGGCAGCCTGGGCTCGTTCATCGCGTAAAGCGATCCGGCGTTCTTCAGCGGTCATTAAAGAATTCAATCAGAACGGCAGCGTGTACGAGTTCTCGAACTCGTCCTGAAGCACAGTCGCGATTGTCGCAGTGGTATCGACGATGAGCTCATCTTCAAGGACGCGGGTGCGGTACGACCAACCTTCTGGAAGAGCGAGTCGATCGCCAAGCGTGAGTAATGATTCCGGAGTCATCGACGGATCAACGCCGATGCACAGCGCCTGCATGACGTAAGCGAGACCATCGGGATTCACGAGTTCGTGCACGGTTTGACCTTCGTCCCAGAAGAAAATCACGCCACGGTTGACTTTGGTTTCCGTGTACGGCCCAAGCTTGGGAACTGCACCGAGATCGACTGTGGCGATTCGGCGCATCGTGATTCCACCAAAATCGCGTAGGACTGGTTCGGCGACTGCAACTTTCTGGCCGAAAGCATCAAGTGTCCAATAGCGAGGTCCATTGAGCTTTGCGGCGATCGCGCCCATTTCGGTCGCGATCTGTTGGGAGTCGAGCGTTTCCCAGAGTTCCTGAGGGCAATCGTTGAGCAGCTGGGTGCCGTAGACCTCAGCTTCGAATCGACCGTCGCGCGCAAAGACGGTCAGCACCTCGCCGTAGCGAACATTGCGCATATCGGAAACAAGTCGTTCCGGCTTTTCTGCGTTCATGATGTGTCCTTAGTTCTCTGGTGTCGCCGGGATCATTGAATAACTATTTCCAAGATTGTCTTGCAGTACCTGGGCAGGGTTCATCACGGTGACGATGTTGAGGTCTTCGGTGAGCGTGCGAGAACTGAAGGTCCAACCAGTTGGCAGTTCAAGTTTGTTCGCTAGCGAGGGAAGCGATGCAAGTGTGAGCGATGTGTCCTTCTGTTGGCTGAAGGACTGCATGACGAACACCGAGCCATCAGGGCTCGTGAGTTGGAAAATTTCAGTGCCGGCGAGATAGGTGAAAATTGTCGAGCGGCTTACGGGGTATGGGGAATAGGGACGGGCTTGATCAACCAGCGATCCGATCGGAACCGTCGCTTGTTTGTACATCTCTATTCC
>CANGMY010000141.1 GCA_947455015.1 Microthrixaceae bacterium
CCCAAAGCGTCATGTGACCTGCAGGTGAAGCGGTTGAATCGTTACTCATCTCAAACTCAGTCGCTCACTGCGTCATCGTCGTTGGAACGCGGCGCAGAAAGGTCGCCCACGAACGCAGTTGGGGAACCGGCGCTCGGGCTGGGAGCCACTGGATCAACCGGAGCGACGAGTCGAGGGCCTTCTGTCGTTCGATCAAGCGCCGTGTCGACTGATCGAGCGTCGCCTATGTCCATGGCTGACCGCACTTCTTCCTCGAAACCAGAAGTCACTCGGCGAATCTCGGCAAGAATTTTGCCAACCTTGCGGGCCGTTTCAGGCAGTTTCTCCGGGCCCAGCAATAAAAGGGCCAGCAGCAGGACCACGACGATCTCACCGCCACCGACGTTGAACATGGAAGCCATCGTACTCCCGAGCGTGCTGGAGTTCGCCTCGTGAGTAATTGGCGGGGACTCAGCGTGTCCGTGGTGCAGGCTGTTGCGGTGACTCGCCTCCCCTCCCTTCGGCCACCAATCGGCTTTGCTCATCGCGGAGCACGAGCAAACGCTCCCGAAAACACCATCGAAGCGTTTGAACTTGCGCTCAGACTCGGCGCAACTGGCCTCGAGAGCGATGTGTGGCTGACCGCCGACGGCGTCGCCGTACTCGACCACGATGGTCTTGTCGGTCGTCGACCGCTTCGGCGAGCAATCTCGGAGGTGACCGCTGCTGATTTGCCGGCCCATATCCCGAGCCTTCGGGAGTTCTACGAGCTCGTGGGATCCTCAGTCGACTTCTCGCTCGACATCAAGGACCCCAGCGCAACTGCTGAAGTCATCGCTTGCGCAAGGGATGTTGGTGCTGAGGAGCGGCTCTGGCTTTGCCACCCCGATCGACTCTTGGTGAGTTCGTGGCGAGAGCTCTCATCACGGGTACACCTCGTTGAATCGACCAGAGCCGTCAGGTTCGAAGGAGGCCCGGAACTTCATGTCGCCAGTAGCGCTGAAATGGGCATCGAAGTAATCAATCTGCACCACAGCGACTGGACCGGCGGCTTCATTGCGATGGTCCATCGCTTCGAGCTGCTGGCGTTCGGCTGGGACGCTCAGTACGAGCGAATCCTCGACGAACTGCTCGACAGCGGAATCGATGGGGTCTTCAGCGACCATGTCGACACAATGATGACGTCAATTGAGAAGATGACGGGCTCTCCGACAACCGAGAGTTGATTCGTAACTCTCGGCTACCAAGAGTTGGACTTCTCTAGAGCAGACCGAATCTTCCCAACGGCCAGACTGTGACAAAAGCTCGACCAACGATTGACGATTGTTCGATCGGGCCAAAATATCGACTGTCTTTTGAATCGCCCCGATTGTCGCCCATCACCCAAACTTGACCTTTGGGGACGACGCAAGGAGCCTCAACGGTGCACTTGTTCGGCGCATTGGCGCTACTCGTCACGGTCCCGTCAGGCAGGTACGACTCGTTGAGGCGACTGCCATCGACGTACACCGAACCGTCGACAAACGTGATCGATTCACCAGGTAGTCCAACGACTCGCTTGATGAGGTCTGGGATATTGCTTGAAGTTTCAGAAGCGGGACGTTCGAAAACAATGACATCGCCGCGATTGACGTCGTGGAGGCGATAACTGAGCTTGTTCACGAGAACTCGATCGCCCTCGTGAAGAGTTGGGTACATCGACAGAGACGGGATGTAGAACGCTTGAAGGAGGAACAACTTCACGACGAGCGCCAAAACGATGGCGCCGACGATCACGATCACCCATTCGACGACCCCGGCGCCACGAGGTCCGAACCATTTCTCGAGGCGACGACGCCGGGTGCGACGCGCACGAATCGGTGCAATGGGGTCGGCGGCGGGACTTGTCACGGAGTGTGCTTTCCGGGTGGAACGGGACCGGTTCGTTCCGGCACCGTGCTCAGACTAGTCACGGTAGAGGTGGAGCAACCTTCGGGCGGCGACAGGCGCAACGCCGACGAGGCTCGGAGACGCGTCAACTACTGCCGCCTCTGGTCCAAGTCGAAGCAGAAGCCGTTCGAGCCAAGGAAGTGAACCGATTGCGAGTGTGATGGTTGTTGTCCCATCTGCGTGAGGCTCGATCGATTCCGCCGGGTAGTACTCGGTCACCCATCGGGCTTCAGGTTGAAGCAGCAGAGTTATCTGACCCAGGGCGTTGGAGCCGTCGAAAAGTGTGAAGACCGGAAGCGGATCCGGGGTGATGAAGGTTTGGTCAATCAGATCCGCTGCTCGGATTCGGTCGATGCGGAAGATTCGTTCGGCCAAACTCGAATGGCACCAGCCCTGGAGGTACCAAAGGCCGCCTTCGGAGTGGATAGCCCATGGATCGATTCGACGGATACCGGTGTCGTCACGTCCGTAGCTGTAATAGTTGATCTCAACCGCTTGGCTGTTCTCGATCGCAGCGCGTAGTTGCTCGGTGATTGCATCGGGCGCCGTCGCAATACCAACGTCGACGGCGGTCTCAGACGCTTCGCCTAAGGAAGCAAGCACCTTGGAAAGTCCACGAGCGAGTGCACTCGAAGAATCAGCTCCGGGCACGGAGAGCAGTGCCTTTGCTGACGTGAGAAGTGCAAACGTTTGCTCGGCGGTAAGGCGGAGCGGGCGGCGAAAGTAGTCGGGAAGATCGATAGTGACAGTGTCGGCATCGACGATCGCGTTGATGAGCAAATCAGGTGTGTACGGGTGGATGCCAACCATCGAGGTGATGATGAGGCAGTCGCGCAAGTCGTCAGCGTCGATCGCGAACCGTTCGCTAATTTCTTTGATCGTCGCCGTTCCATCGGGTTGGTTTGCGACCCAAGGCACAATCGCAAGTGTGCGATCGAGACGTTCTGCTGCAGTCATGTCAGCCACGAGCGTCCTCCGAAATCAGTTCGAGCCATTGGACCATCGCTGACCGAGCTTCAGCGGGCGCAAGAACTTCAGCGTGGTCGAGAAAACTCAGTACAAAGGATCGGAATGCCGGCCAGTTTGTGACGGGGACTTCGAAAGACACCGAACCATCAGAATGGTTCGTTGCGGCACACGAGGAAAGTGATTCGCGGGCGAAATCCGCAACTTCCGAATCGAACCGCACCGTCGTAAGGGTTGGAGCGTCGTCTCCAAACTCCCACGGATCGGCTTGAGGAGTTGGCGTCGACGGGACGGGGTGGAGTTGGCTCCCGACATCACCGAGTTCAACTGCACTGCGGATCCGATCGAGTCGGAAATTACGTTGATCGTCACGCTCGATATCAAAAGCAGTGAGATTCCAGCGGCCACGTTTGAAGTCGAGATGCCAGGGCTCAACCGAGCGTTGGGAAATTCCGGCCGAACTTTCATAGGCGAAGGACACAACTCGGCGCTCAGTTACCGCCCGGAACAGAGGCACGAGTGATGAATCGCTGGGAATCTCTGTCAGTTCACCAACAGGCACGCCAACCGGGTTCTCGGTTGCTGCATCGACAACTCCCCCGAGGCGCCACATGGCACGAGCCATATCGCCCGGGGATGAACCAACAGTGACGGTTTCGAGAGCGAGATGGAGCGCAGCGAGCTCGTCGCTATCAAGCCCTGGATCAGGCAATTCGTATTTGGCTTTATCGACTCGATAGGCGGTGAGGTCGGCAGTCGCACCCGTCACAACTTCGATGGGAACACCGAGACTCAGTAGATCCTTCTTGTCACGCTCAAACGTGCGACGGAAAGAATCGTGATCCGCGTTGTACCCAGGAACTCGTTGCTGAATATCGACGGCTCGAATCCCTTGAACCGTGTCGCTCAAGGCGGCCAACAGATTCATCTGGCGCTCAAACTTCTCGGCAGATTTATCGGTGGGGGTCATTCACACATCACTTGGGCTGGAAGGAGCAGGAGGATTACAGCGAGGCAATCAATTTTTCGACACGTTCGTCGTGGGAACGGAACGGGTCTTTACATAACACGGTGCGTTGGGCCTGATCATTCAACTTCAGGTGGACCCAGTCAACGGTGTAATCGCGCTTTCGTTCTTTTGCCTTCTTAATAAATTCGCCCCGAAGACGAGCACGAGTTGTTTGAGGAGGAGTATCGATTGCCTCGTCAATCTCGGTGTCGTCGCAGATTCGCTCGACTAAGCCGCGATCCTGCATACGGTAAAACACTCCTCGACTCCGATTGATGTCGTGATACTGAAGGTCGAGGAGAGCAATTTTGGGATCGGTGAGTTCAAGACCGTGGCGCTCGCGGTAGGCCTCGATCAACTTGTACTTAATGACCCAGTCCGCTTCGCGATCTTGGCCGAGCGGGTCCTTTTCGATTGTTGTTAACGCTTGTTCCCACATGCCGAGCGCCTGCTTTTCAAGCGGGGAGAAGTCTCTTCGATCGGCATAACGGAGTGCACGGGTGAGGTACTCGCTTTGGATTTCAAGAGCAGTGGCTTCACGGCCATTCGCAAGCCTGACTTTTCGAGTGCACGTCATGTCGTGACTAATTTCGCGTATCGCTCGAATGGGATTCTCGAGTGTCATGTCGCGCATGATGACGTTTGGTTCTTCGAGCATGCGAAGGAGAATCGCCGTGGTGCCGACTTTGAGGAAGGTCGCGTATTCGCTCATGTTCGAATCGCCGACAATCACGTGCAGCCTTCGGTAGCGCTCGGC
>CANGMY010000142.1 GCA_947455015.1 Microthrixaceae bacterium
CAGGTCTTCATACCGTTCACGATTGGTGGTGGAATTCGCACCGTTGATGACGCTCGCACAATGTTGCGAGCAGGTGCCGACAAGGTGTCGGTAAACAGCGCGGCTGTTGCTCGGCCAGGACTCATCAGTGAGATCGCTGAAGTGTTTGGGAATCAATGTGTTGTCTGTGCGATCGATGCGCGTCGACGAGCGTCGGATGGAAGCGCGAGCGAAGGCTGGGAGGTCTACGTCGCAGGAGGCCGCACTCCGACCGGTATGGATGTGATCGAGTGGGCACAACGCGCTGAATCGCTCGGCGCTGGCGAGATCCTTCTCACGTCAATGGATCGTGATGGCACCCGCGACGGTTTCGACCTTGAACTCACTGCGGCGGTATCTGGCTCCGTTGGAGTTCCAGTCATCGCGTCTGGCGGTGTTGGCACGCTCGATCATCTCGTCGATGGCGTTGTGGCCGGCGGCGCCGACGCGGTGCTCGCTGCATCGATTTTTCACTTCGATGATCACGTAATTGCCGAAGCGAAGGAACACATGATTGCCGCCGGAGTCAACGTCCGCCCGTAGTCGCTGTTCGATTACTCCACGAGTTGCGCGTCGATCGTGGAAACGATGAGGGCCGCAACCTTGTGCGTGCGACCAACAAAGAAATGATCGGCTCCGGCAACGGCAACGACCTCGGTGTTGAGCCACGAGGCGGTTGCTTCGCTTGCTGATGCAGGATCGCGGAATTGATCGTGCTCAGGAACGATCAACAACTTCGGGCGCGGATCGGAACCTGCCACTGCGGTGAGGTCGTCAAGGGGAAGAACTCGCAACGGGGGAGCACAGGCCAACCACGCCGTGATTCGAGGATCAAGAACTGAGAGCGACGTGTCGGCGCCGAACGACCAGCCCGAAAGGAAGATGGGCAAAGCCGGGCATTCAGCGGCCATCGTGTCGAGAGCGGCGACGATGTCGAGCGCTTCGCCAACTCCGAATTCGTGTTCGCCTTCGGAGGTTCCGACGCCGCGGAAGTTAAAGCGAAGCACTGCAAGACCTGAGGTGGGCAGCGAACGGAAAAGTTCGCTGGTTACGAGCGACGTCATGTTCCCGCCTTGTTGCGGGTGCGGATGGCACAGCACGACAGCGGCGCGGGCGTTCTCGGGGACGATGAGTTCCGCCTCGAGCGAGAGCCCATCGGAAGTTTCAAATCGGAGGGAACGGGTTTCGAAGTCGTCGGTCACGAGTGGAGACGGTACCGTCGTGTCGTGACCTCATCGCAGACCACTGATCGACTGACCGATGGCGTTGGCGCCGACGGCGAAAAACTCCCCATTCAGATGCTGAACGATCGCGTTCTTGTGCACTTGGGTGGCCCCGAAGGCGAGCGCCGTTCCACGGGCGGCATCCTCATCCCGGCAACCGCACAAATCGGCAAGCGGTTGGTGTGGGCCGAAGTGATGGCCGTCGGTCCAAACGTTCGGTCCATGGAGCCTGGCGATCAGGTGCTCTTTAGCCCAGAAGATCGTTACGAAGTCGAAGTCCGCGGTGACGACTACATCATCCTCCGTGAGCGCGATGTCCATGCGGTAGCTGCCGAACGACTCTCAGAGGGAAGTACCGGGCTGTACCTCTAGGCCGAAACTCTGTTCGTGGCGAGTCGGGCTCGCCGCTAGCGTGGCGCCATGCCCGAAAGCATTCCGATCTCCGTTACCGCCGAGCAACTCGCCGCGGTCACCTTCAACGCCGATGGTCTCGTGCCTGCGATCGTGCAAGAAGAAGGCACGGGCAAGGTTCTGATGATGGCGTGGATGAACGCCGACTCCTTGCGTCAGACATTTGAAACCGGACGCACCTGGTTCTGGAGTCGTTCACGTCAGGAGTACTGGTGCAAGGGCGAAACCTCTGGGGATCGTCAGTATGTGCGCGAGGCCTATTACGACTGCGACGGTGACACATTGCTGTTCATCGTTGAACAAGAAGGCAAGGGTGCTTGCCACACCGGCAATTACTCGTGCTTCTTCACCGCATTCGGTGACGGTGACTGATCTTGGACGTTTCGCCGTCGCGCGATGAATTTCACGCTCTTGCCGCCAACCACAGCGTTGTGCCGGTGTGGCGTGAACTTCTTGCTGATCTCATTACCCCTGTCGCTGCATTTGCGCGCCTTTGCGGCGACGATCAGCCCGGGTTTCTTTTTGAATCGGTAGAGCACGGCGAACGCTGGAGCCGATTCTCATTTGTTGGCCGCAATCCGATCGCGACATTGGTGCTTCGCAATGGGATCGTCACCGTCGACGGCGATCTTCCCGCAGCGATGCCGCGCGACCAGGGCATCTTGGCTGCCATTGAATGGCTGCTTGCCGCCTATCGCTCACCATCGATCGATTCACTTCCTCCGCTTCACGGCGGCGTTGTTGGCTATCTCGGTTACGACGTTGTGCGCGAGGTCGAAGAACTCGATGAAACACCTCGTGATGCCACGGGGTATCCCGATGCGGTCATGGCCGTCATTGGTCAATTGGCGGCATTCGACCATTTCCGTCAGCGTGTCACCCTTATCGACAACGTGCTCGTCCCGGAAGGCGTCACGGCAAGCGAACTCGATCAGCTTTACGACGAAGCAATTGTTCGTCTTGAGCAACTCGCAGCTGACGGTGCGCAACCACTTGCGGAACCAATGGTTGATCCGCCTTCCGCGTCTCCGGAACTTCCCGATGTCACCGGTTCCATGACCTACAACCAGTGGGAGAGCGCAGTCGACGTTGCGAAGGAGCGCATTCTCGACGGCGACATCTTCCAAGTTGTCCTGTCGCAGCGATTCTCGTTCGAACTCGGCGCCGATCCATTCGATTTCTATCGAGTCCTTCGTCAGGTCAACCCGAGCCCGTACATGTACTTCGTGCGCATGCCGGAACTGAGCCTTGCTGGTTCATCGCCAGAGCCAATGGTGAAGTTGGTCGACAATCGTGTGATCTCGCGTCCCATCGCTGGCACTCGTCGCCGAGGAGCGACCGAGGAAGAAGATCGTCGCCTTGGCGCTGAACTTCGCGAACATCCAAAAGAGATCGCAGAGCACGTCATGCTCATCGATCTTGCACGTAACGATGTGGGTCGTGTTGTCGAGTTCGGCACCGAACAGGTCGACGAGATGATGATCCTCGAGCGCTATAGCCATGTGATGCACCTCACCTCACAGGTGTCGGGTGAACTCGCAAACGGTAAGACCCCGATTGATGTCCTTCGGGCCACGCTCCCCGCCGGCACGGTGTCGGGCGCTCCCAAGGTTCGAGCAATGGAAATCATCGATGAGCTCGAACCCGTAAAGCGCGGTCCGTACGCCGGCGTCGTCGGGTATGTCGATTTCTCCGGAACGATCGATACCGCCATTGCTATCCGAACACTCGTAGTCGGCGCCGACGGTATCGCTCATGTGCAGGCCGGCGCTGGCATCGTGGCCGACAGCATCGCTGAACATGAAGACCTCGAATGTCGCAATAAGGCCCGAGGGCTGCTCAGCGCAGTTGCGGGTGCACGGCGAATGTCTGCGCAGCGTCGCGGCGAAGCCGTCGACTGATTCATTTCCCCTGTTGGTGCAATTGGCCGGCGAAGGTGCGACACTCACGAGCGTGACTGCTTCTCCAATCGACCAGATCATCGCGGGCTACGAGTCATTGCAAGGCTCTGGGGGCGTCGCTGTTGTCGATCGCGATGTTCTCGCGGTGACCGGTCCCGATGCATCTCGGTATCTGCAGGGGCAATTGAGTCAAGACGTTGTCGCCATGGTTGGGGACAATGCGTGGTCCTTTCTTCTTGCTCCCACAGGAAAAGTTGATGCGTGGTTGCGCGTTCATCGCGTTGATGCCGAAAACTATTTTCTTGAAACCGATCCCGGTTACGGCGATGTGGTGCTCACCCGTTTGAAGCGGTTCTTGTTGCGAACCAAAGCAACGATTGCCGAACCGCAGCGTTGCGCACTGGTGCAGCATCGCTGGGACTCATCACTTGTGCGTCTCGGAGCCGACGAAGTTGAAGGTGCTCTCATCGCAACCGCCGTTGGTCCGACGGTCGCTGGCCGCGACGAACTCTTTGTCGATGTGGCGTCCGGTGACGTTGCCGCACCACTCGAAGGAGTGGTCGCCCCCGAAGCGATGCATCGCTATCGGATTGCCCATGCAATTCCAGCAATGGGCAGCGAACTCACCGAGGAAACCATTCCTGGCGAAGCCGGTGCGTGGGTTATCGATGCGTCGGTGAGTTTCACGAAGGGTTGCTACACCGGTCAGGAACTTGTGGCCCGAATCGATAGTCGTGGAAACAACGTTCCTCATCCCATCCGCCTGCTTGTCCTTGAAGGTGATGCTGCCGTTGGCGACGACATCACGGTCGACGGCGCTTCAGTCGGCACGATCACAAGCGTTGCTCAATCGTTGAGTCCAGATCTTCCTGCGCTCGCTCTGGCTCGTGTCGGCAGAGCTGTCGTCACAGGCACGCAGGTTGTTGTGCGCAATGGTTCGACGGAATTCGGCGCTCAGGCCGTCGAGCCTGGTTCGGTTCGCTAACGCGTTATGGCTGATCCGCTTTACGACCGCTTGGGGGTAACGCCCACGTCGAGCGCGGC
>CANGMY010000143.1 GCA_947455015.1 Microthrixaceae bacterium
CCGTTGTGTTCGCCGACTCGAGCAGCATTGCTCACTGGCCGCAATCACCACACGGTCGGCATGCGCAGCATCGCAAATTTCAACACCGGCTATCCGCATATGACTGGCCGTATTTCGGAACATGCAACAACGATGGGCGAGGTGTTGCGTGACGTTGGCTACACGACGTTTGCGCTCGGGAAGTGGCATCTGTGTCCCATGGACGAAGCTTCGGCTGCCGGCCCGTACGACGCGTGGCCGCTGCAACGAGGTTTTGACCGCTTCTACGGTTTCCTCGATGGCGAAACCGATCAGTTCGCCCCCGACCTCGTGTACGACAATCACCGCGTCGACCCACCGGCAACTGCGGCCGAGGGGTATCACCTCAGCGAAGATCTCGTCGACAAAGCGATCGAATTCATTCACGACACAATCTCGATCCGACCAGATCGTCCATTCTTCACGTATCTCGCGTTTGGCGCTACGCACGCGCCGCATCAGGCGCCCGAGGAGTACCTCGCTCGTCATCGCGGCAAGTACGACGAAGGCTGGGATGTTGCCCGCGAACGTTGGTTCGCAAAGCAGATCGAACTTGGCCTGATCCCAGCCGGCACGCAACTCGCACCCCGTAACCCTGGTGTTGAACCTTGGGATTCTCTTCCTGAGAACCAGAAGAAGCTTGCTCTTGCGTTGCAGGAAGCATTTGGTGCGTTCCTTGAGCACACCGATGCACAGATCGGCCGACTGGTCGACGAACTTGAGGCGCTCGGCCAGCTCGACAACACCGTCATCGTGGTGATGGCGGACAACGGTGCCAGCCAAGAGGGCGGACCATTCGGCGTTCTGCATGAAATGAAGTTCTTTAACTTCATGATCGAGACTCCCGACGAAGCAGTTGATCGCATTCCCGAAATTGGTGGCCCCGACTCGCACGCGAACTATCCATGGGGATGGGCGCAGGCCGGCAATACGCCGTTCAAGTGGTACAAACAAAACACCCACGAGGGCGGCGTTCACGTGCCCTTCGTGATGCATTGGCCTGCGGGCATTGCCGATGGTGGTGCAATCCGCGATCAGTTCCATTACGTCACTGATGTTGCGCCAACGATCTACGACATCATCGGCGTCGAAGCGCCGGCGGTCTACCGAGGTCTCGAACAATTCCCGATTGCGGGTGAGGCAATGACCTATGCCTTCACCGAGGCCAATGCAGCAACAAATCACGATGTGCAGTACTTCGAGATGTTTGGTCATCGAGCGATGTACGACGCCGGTTGGAAAGCCGTGACTCGACATACGCCTGGCGTTGCATTCGATGACGATGTGTGGGAGCTCTACAACCTCAACATCGATCCTTCCGAGTGCAACGACCTTGCTGCAGCTGAGTCCGAGCGACTTTCACGGATGATTGACCAGTGGTGGGCCGAGGCCGAAACCTACGGTGTGCTTCCGCTCGACGACCGCGGTGTTGAACTTTTCGGTGCACGCTTTGGCGAACACTCGCCTCATCGCCCCGACCGTCGTTATTCCTACTTCCCGCCGATGGCGCCGTTGCCGTCGCAAAGTTCGGCATCGCTGGGTGGCCGCAGTTGGACCCTTAACGCAATGATCGAACGTGAGACAGGCCAAGGTGGCGTGTTGTACGCGCTCGGAAACGGCAACAGCGGTCTCACGGTGTTCGTGCAGAACAATCGACTTGTCTTCGATTACAACGTGTTTGGTGATCACTTTGAAGTCGAATCCGACCGCGAAGTGCCCGTCGGCTCTTCGGTGGTCGGAGTTCGCTTCGATCGAACCGGAAAAGGCGGCCATGCCTCAGTTGTTATCGACGGCGCCGAGTGCGGCACTGTCGAGTTCCCATTCGTGATGCGAGTCATCTCCAGCATGGGCTCAAGTATCGGCTTCGATCATGGGTTGCCCGTGAGTCGCCGCTATCCCGATGCATTCCCATTCGAGGGAACACTTCATCGTGTCGATATCGAACTTGCGCAATCCCGTAAACCCGAATCGGCCGACGAAGCAACTGCCTCACAGCGCGCTGGTATGGCGCGTCAGTGAGTGCTGTCGATCCCAAGTCCGGGTATTGGTCGAGTTCATGGCCAGCTGAAGACGGTGGACCTCTTCGGCAGCAGTCAACGCCGGGAGCATTTGCCGGTCTAGGCACGGGTGAAGCGCGCGTTGTGTCGCGTGACGCTCACGGCGCGACGATGGTGATTCGGCGCGACGCAGGCGAAGTATTCCTCACGGGCCACAGTGTTGGTGGCGAAGCGGGCGAACAAACCAGTTGGGTCGAGCGCATCGACTCGAACACGCTTGAGGTTCTGAATCGCTGCGAAGGTCTCGCCGGAGGCCTCGCGTGGCCAGGCGGAATTGCCGCGCATGGGGATGGTTCGCTGATTGTCGTTTTCGGACGTCACGTTCATCGACTCACGAATGATCTCGAGATTGAAGTCACTGCTGAGCTTCCGCGACATCGTCCGTATAACTCGTTCGTTGTTCTTCCCGACGGCCACATCGTCACGAAAGACTTCGGCGGACGTCTTCCGGGTGCTGCGGACTCCTTCGTTGCCGAAAACTGCGAAGTGCTTGTGCTCGCACCCTCAACGCTCGAGATTGTTGCTCGAGTCGAACTCTCAGAGCCTTCGATTGCTCGTCTGTCTGTCGATGGCAACACGGTCTATGTCGTCGGCGATCACTCGCTGTTTCGATTGGAGTGGAATGGGTCCTCCCTCGAACTCGACGCAACATTCGCGCCCCGCTATCGCACCATCGAAGGTCAGACCTACGGGTGGGATGCGGTGATTGCTCTCGGGGCAGCGTGGTTCCTCGATAACGGCGGCGGCTCCGAGAACTACGTCGGAACCTTTCGCGGGCAGGGAATCTCTCCAGCGCCGCTGCATCTGGTCCGCGTCGATCTCGAAACTGCCGATGTTTCGCTCACAGAAATCTGCGGACTTCCCAACGGAATGGTTGCGAATCCACCATTGATCGATGAGCGTCGCATGATCGCCGTCGGCTTCGACAGTGCAAATGGCATTCTTGCTGCATTCGATATTGATGCTGATGGTTCGACATCGCCGCGGTGGAGCGTTGAGCAAAATCATGGATCGCACATGATTCTCGACCCCACTTCGGGCCTGTTCCTCTCTGCCCATCACGATAACGATCGGTGGATGGAACAGTTCGTTGTGCGAGAGATCGCGAGTGGGCGCGAAGTCGTGCGTCTCGATTCGGGAAGTCCTTTGCAATCAGTCGTGTTTCCTGCTGTTGGCGAATCGCGCACGGTCTATGCGTGTTCGTTCTCGACGGTGAGCGCGCTTAGTTGGTGATGTCGGTGGCCGAGTGCGTGCCGCCGGTGAACTGATCGAGTCCGTCGGGCAACGGTCGCAACTCATCGCAACGCGACCGATTTGGTCGAGTTTCGCAATAGCCAAGAATGCGCATGCCAGTGAAATGGTGAACGCCCATTGGGTCGAGCGGGCTGCGACCGTAGACCGGACCCATGTAGAACGGTCCCGGTGGGGGAGGAAGTTCGCTCGTTCGCAGGCCAACGATTTCGGTGGTCGAAGGAATCCACCAGAGGTGCCACGCCGCGTTGGGGTCGTCGGTTGATCGCCAACCGCGACCGAGATCGATCTCGTTGTCAGCACCGCGCATGCGCACGAAGTGCCCGGGGGTTGCGAGGTCGGTACGCGCAGCAGGTGGTTTCCACCCGCTAATCGAAAGTCCATAGAAACCCAGAACGACGAAGGTCGCGAGTGCGAGAACGCCGAGGAAGATCCAGGTGGACACCTTGGCGAGGTTAGGCGGGAACGACCTCGACGGGAATGCCGTTCACTGCCTGATTGCCTGAGAGCTGATCAACGAAGTGTCCGGGAGCAAGCAGGTTGGAGTTCACGCCTGCATGTTCACGAGCAACAGAGAGGCGAGTGCCTGCTTTGTCGTGACCCCAACCGTGTGGCAACGACACAACGCCACGCATCATTTCGTCGCTGATTTCGACGGGAACTTCGATCGAGCCCGCTTCGCTTGTGACACGAGCATTTGCACCTTCGGCGAGACCAAGTTCGGTCGCGTCGTCGGGATGAACGATGAGCGTGCAGCGATTGCCGGCCTTTACCAACACCTTGATGTTGTGCATCCACGTGTTCTTCGACTTGATGTTGCGTCGGCTAACAAGCACATAGGCATCGGGATCGCGGTCGAGTGCCTTCTTCAGACGCGGAAGATCGCTGAGGATGTACTCGGGAGCCAGTTCGATCTTTCCGGATGGCGTTCCGATCACTTCGGTCAGTCGGTTGGGAACCATCGGGCCGAGGTCGACACCGTGCACTGCGTCTTTCACCTTCTGAAGGTTGAGGCCGTCGGGATCTTCGCCGTAGCGATCGCCCCATGGGCCCATACGCAACTGCAGATCGATCATGCGCTCGGGGCCGCCATGGTCATAGAGCGGAAGTGTGGTTTCAGGATCGCGTCCGTACATGTGACACATGGTGGTGAACCAGCCATCGTCGAGCGCTTCGAAATTGAAGTCGGCGTCCTTGTTGCCCGCACACAGCCAGCCGAGACGAGCGAGAATTTCCCATTCGGGCACGTAGTCCTCGCCAGTGTCGAA
>CANGMY010000144.1 GCA_947455015.1 Microthrixaceae bacterium
ATGAGTTCTGCCAAACCAGTGGCGTCGTAGGACATGTATTCATCGGACTTCATAACGACACGCTCTCATTCATCGACTTCGTTGCCGAGCCACGCGGTTGCGGCCCTTCACCTTGCCGAACGTAGTTGGCCGATGCCGAGGCGCGCAGGACTTGCTCTGGGGACTCCCCATCGAATCGTCCAGCCCAATTGACTATTCGCTTCGGATTCAGCCCGTGAACGCAGGAACGACCGGAGTTGAGGACGACGTCGTGGTCGATGTCGTCGTAGAACTCGGCGGTGTCGGGGGAACCGACCAAACAATGAGATACGCCCCCGAGTAGTGCGTCGCATCAGCAGATGAATCGACGAGCGTCGCTTGCGGATTAGTAAGGTCGAAACTCGAAATTGCGTCCAACGAGTTCACTCCAACGTTGAGCCACCCAATTCCGTTCGAGTCGAACTGAAGCGAATAGACACCGGAGAAGAGCTGCAAATCGACAATCGAGGTGCCTGCACCTGTACCAACATCGATTGAGACGAGCTCTCCACCCTCGCCCATCGCGTAAACAACCTCGTCGCGAGGGTTCATGGTCATCGCGTAAATGTCGCTGACGGTACCCACGGCCCCACGCAGCGTTGCGTTTCCGGTCGAGATATCAAGTGCATAGAAGTTGTTTTGCACGATTGCGTAGGCATTCCCGGAGGCATCAAAAGTCATGACTGCCGGAAATCCAGTCGCAGCCGACCCATTGATCGTGATCCGAGAGATCTCAGTTTGTGCGCCAGATGTCAGATCAACTTCCACGATCGGCCATTCGCCGCTGGAGTTATTCCCGGCGAGCACGTACGACTTCAGCGTGATCGGGTTGTAGGCCATGCCAAACCCGCACGAGGAGCCATCGATGTTCTGCGATGAACCGATCGGTGTGAACGCTGCAGTCACGGAGTCAACGGAATTCAGCTGACCGGGTGTTCCATTGCATTGGATCGCGAACATCGAATCACCAGATGGCAACGATCGGGCAACGAGAATGGCGCCAGACGAAGTTGCCGCGACCATCGTGCCCAGCACCATCGTGAGGATTGCGACAACTGCAAGGACTGATCTGCGGACCATTACAAACTCCAAGTGTGTTTCGAATGACGACGAGTCATTGGTGAGTTAAGTGAAGTTCTCTGGTGCGATCACGAGGTCCCCAAGGATTCGATCAGAGGTACTCCGCTGGAATCACACGACGACGACAAGCGCTACTGCCATCGCGAGTGCATTCCTCTCTGCGACAGCAGCCGCCATTCTGGAATCAGGAGAGTTCGAGAAGCCCGAGGATCCGATCGAACATCTCTTCGCGTTGCGCCTCTGAGAGTTCGCCATCGCGATCGAGTTTCGCCATGTCCAGAACCGCTCCGTAAATGAAGAACATGACGTCAATCTTCTGTTTCTCGTCGAGAACCGACTGTTCGAAGACCGTTCCCCAGAGTTCCATGATCAGTTGTCCGGCATAGTCCTCGATCGGCTTGAACTCGAGGGGGAGTTGCCTCGAGTACACCGCTCGAAGCACGAACCATCCGTCTGGGTTGATCCTCGCCGACAGATCGAGTGACGCGTTCAGGATCTCGCGAGGACTGCTCGTTCGACCCACGAAGAGTTCCGAAAGAGTCCTTGCTTGGGCCGTGATTTCGGCCAAAGGACTGGCGATGAGCGCCTCGATGATTTCCTGGGGATTGGCGAAATGGTTGTAAACAATCCGCTTTGTCACCCCCGATTCGTCGGCGACGCTGACCATCGAGAGGGCGTCCCATCCGCCGTTGGACAGGACGCGCTTTGCCGCCTCGAGGAGGTCAGCGCGGCGCTCGTCGGACTTGAGTCGGCGCCTTGTCCCTGTCGCGCTCTCGGTCAATGGTCATCCTCCACAGGCGCCTCGGGAGACCGATGGGCTCGGAAAAAGCCAACCTAGTCAGCGTCTCGGGTCGATCGGTGGTCCTTCCCCGATGGACAGTCGAGCTCCAATGACGATTTGAGTTGCACGAACTACACGACTCGTATACACAACGGGTCCCGATTCGCGTATTTCGGCCGCCCACCAGTGCAGCCCGAGCTTGAGGACCTACTCATGAGTTTCCATCTCCCCTGGCGCCGTGCCCTCGCCATCGGCCTGGCCCTTGTCGTCAGTGTGTCGCTGGTCCTCGTGTCGTTTCTCTGGGCATCGACTCCGAATGCTGCGGCAACCGCGGCAACCGCCTATGTACCGACCGGAGCCAACGCCTTCTATTTTCCCTACGGACTGGTCTTCGACAGCGAGGGCAATCTCTGGGTCTCGAACAGCTTGGGCAACTCGATCTCCAAGGTCACGTTTCCCCGCGGCGTTCCGACCGCTCTTCCCCCCTATGTCCTTCCGGGTCTCAACGGCCCAGGAGGCATGGCATTCGACGCGGACGGAAACCTCTGGGTCGCCAATATGTACAACAACACAATTATGCGGGTCACCTTTCCCAACGGCGTCCCCACGGCGGATACTCCCTATAGCCCTGCGTCCCCAGCGCCCTCCTTCAACGGCCCGAAGACTCTCGGCTTCGATGCCGACGGAAATCTCTGGGTCGTCACCGCCAGCGGAATCCAGAGGGTGACCATCTCCGGAGGAGTTCCTACGTCTCAACCCGTTTACGACGGCGGAGCGAACCAGTTCGATGGCCCTGGAGACATGGTGTTCGACGGCTCTGGCAATGCTTGGGTGACAAACCAGAACTCGGGATCGGTGCAGAAGGTCATCTTCTCGAACGGAGTCCCGACCGCTCAGGCTCCGTACAAGCCCACTGGTTCTCTGGCAATGAGTAATCCATGCGGCCTCGCAATTGACCTCGATGGCAACCTCTGGGTGGTCAATACAGTCGGCGGAACGCTTCAAGAGGTGAAGCTGACGAACGGGGATTCACCCGATGCACAGACCCCGCTGAACCCCGGGGGTCTCTTCATGTTTCCGAGGGGCCTCGTCTTCGATCAGTTCAACAATCCCTGGGTCGCGAACCAATACGGCCAATCGATCGCGGGACTGAGCACCGTCCTTCCATCGCGACCGTTGGGAACCCCAACGATCACGTCGGTCGACAAGACCGACTCGACGATGTCGGTGAACTTCTCCGAGAACCCCAACGCGGCCTCGTACACCGCAACCGTCTACGACTCTTCCGGCACATCGGTGATCCAAACGGTCACGAACTACACGCCCGGCACTGCGATTACCGGCCTGACTGGTTCGACGACCTACAAGGTAAGCCTCCAAGCGATCGGCAACGGAACCGACGCACTTGACTCGCTCGAGAGTGCGAAGAATTCAGTCACGACCTCAGCGCCGACACCAACCAGTTCATCGTCAACGTCATCTTCTTCAACGTCGTCGTCGACTTCATCATCGACATCGTCATCAACTTCGTCGACAACTTCATCCACGTCGTCGTCAACTTCATCAACTTCGTCGTCGTCATCGACATCGTCATCAACTTCGTCGACAACTTCGTCAACAACTTCGTCAACTTCGTCATCGACATCGTCAACAACTTCGTCAACAACAACCACAACGACTGCGCCGACCACAACAACAACCGCAGCACCGACCACGACAACGACACTCGCGATCGAAGAGGCTCCATCTGGTGCAGGTCTGATGACGATGCCGGGCGGAAACGTCGTGCCCACCCCAGTTACTCCAATCACTGACGGAATCACCGTTGGTGAGCCTGGTTTCAACTTCGCACTGAGTTTCGCGAACGGTCCATCATTCACAGCTTCAGGATCGCTGGTCCTACGCGCCGGATTGACGAGCACCGCCAGCGGAATCGGTTTCCGCCCCGGAGGCACCGTCGAGGTCTGGGTGCATTCGACACCGACGCTCGTTGGAACTGCCACCGTTGGCGGCGACGGAACCTTCTCCGCCGAATTCACCTTTCCTTCGGACATCCCAGCGGGCGCTCACACGGTTGAGGTTCGAGGACCGGATGTGAACGGTGATCCACGCGCAATCGCAGTAGGCGTGACGTTCGAGAACGGTTCGGCCCTTCCATCGACCGGCACCGATTCGTTCAACATCTTCCTCATCGGAGCCGCGGTACTCGTCGCTGGCGCAATCCTCGTGATGCTGCAGCGCTTCCGATTTAGCTGACGAAGGCCGTTAGGGCCACCGCAAACTTCGACCCCCGAAAGACCCGGACGAGTCTTCGCTATGTCTCCCGGGCTAGGTTCCACTCACAACCCCGCCGTCGTGAGGTTGACGCGTAAGTAAATATCCGCAGGTCAACGGGTTTGCATAACTAGATGACGAAACGCGTTTCGGCCAAAAGTGAAACGCGGTCTTATCGAGCAGATTTGCCCTGCCGGCGAGCTCGGTAGTTCAGCCGGTAAGGGCAGTCCTGTCCTGAGCGCCTGGAATTGGTTGCCATATCAAACAGTTTCCGAACCACCGAAACGTTCATTGAGTTGCCGAAGCGCTCGCTCGGAAAGTTCCTCTTCGGGGTAATAGCGTTCGAACACGGCGATAGCGCCATCGACATCTTTTATGGCACAGGCGTCGAGTAGGCGATCAATGTCTTGGGAATCGCGTCGTCCGCGTGCAGCAAAGAG
>CANGMY010000145.1 GCA_947455015.1 Microthrixaceae bacterium
CAGCTTGTGTCATCAGCGCGTCGGCATTGAGTTCGATCATGTCGGCAAACGGAGCCGCGCCTTCGAAGATGGCCTGGGCCTCAGGAGAGAATTGCGGGTCGGCGAGGTCGTCGAGGCGCTTTGGCGCCGGCCGGTTCGATGCAGACATGGTTCCCCTTTGGGCCCGTCCCCCGACGAGCGAACCCGCATCGTAGAGCCGAAAATCCCTAGGTGTGACAGGAATCTCGTCGAATCGTTCGGCGACGGCCGAAACGCCGAATGTGGGCGCGAACGCCCTCGCTGGTACCTTTACCGGGTCGGTTCGCACCCTGTGAGCCGTGATGCCCCTCCCGATTGCGCCAGGAACACGTTCCAGCGGATCACGGAGCTGGGTCCAAAACCCACCAGAAAGAAATTGCATGTCTGCTGAACCCGCAAACCTTCCGCCGAAGGCTGACACGATCGCCGAACACCGGACGCATCCCACCGATACCGGGTCGCCCGAAGTTCAGATCGCACTACTGACCGACCGCATCAATCATCTGACTGAACATCTCAAGTCACATAAGAAGGACCACCACAGCCGTCGTGGACTTCTCATGCTTGTCGGTCGTCGTCGTCGCCTGCTCGATTACGTCAAGAAGAACGACGTCGAGCGTTACCGCTCGATCATCGCAAAACTCGGCCTGCGCCGATAGTTGCGAACCGGGGGACGACCATCGTGGTCGTCCCCTCGCTGTTCCTGTCTGGGAACAGCTCCCCGGCGATACTGCGTTGTCAGTTGCCGGAGGTGAGTATCGGATCACTGCTCCGATGTTCACCTCTGGGAACTGGTTACGAGGTCGCCTCCAACTGACGGACCAATGTCCGTCTCACAAAGGAGACACACGTGGCTGATGCCATTTCCGTCGACGCCGTCGTACCCGGCGACGCCGACAAGACCATTACCTTTTCGGCCGGCAAACTTGCCGGTCAGGCTGACGGTGCAGTGACCGTCCGCGTTGGCGACACCGTCATGCTCGTGACCGCGACTGCGGCAAAGAGTGCACGTGAAGGTGCCGACTTCTTCCCCCTTACCGTCGACATCGAAGAGCGCATGTACGCCGCGGGCCGAATCCCCGGTTCGTTCTTCCGTCGTGAAGGAAAGTCTTCCGACCAGGCCATCCTCACCTGCCGTCTCATGGACCGCCCGTTGCGTCCGTGCTTCCCCGACGGTTTCCGCAACGAGGTCCATGTCGTTGGCACCGTGCTTGCGGCCGATCTCGTCAATCCTCATGACGTCATCGCCATCAATGGCGCTTCAGCTGCACTCAGCCTTTCCGGCATTCCGTTCGACGGCCCTATCGGCGCTGTTCGTCTTGCCTTCACCGCTGATGGTCAGTGGATTCCGCACCCCACGTATGAAGAGGGTTCGGAAAGTCAGTTTGAAATCGTTGTCGCTGGCCGCGCGCTCAATGGCAATGACGTTGCAATCTCCATGGTGGAGGCCGGCGGCACTGAAGCACAGTGGCCTTCGATGCAGGACGGCGCTCCCAAGGTGGACGAAGCGGAACTTGCTCGTGGTCTTGAAGCCTCGAAGCAGTACATCCTTCAGTCGATCGCTGCGCAGAACGAACTTGTTGCCAAGGTCGGCAGCAAGGCTCCGATGCCTTACTCGGTCACTTCCGACTACACGCCGGAAATCCTTGCCGCAATGCAGGGCAAGCGTGAGCAGATCCTCACCACCCAGGTGATCGTCGACAAGACCGCTCGTCTCGAAGCTGAAGCAGCGCTTCGCGATCAGCTTGTTGCTGAACTCGCTCCGCAGTTCGCCAGCGTCGATGGCGCCGACAAGCAGCTCAAGGCCGCGTTCCGCTCGGTCACGAAGGCTGTCGTTCGCTCACGCATCGTGAATGAAGGCGCTCGTATCGATGGCCGTGGCCCGAAGGACATCCGTCCGCTCTCTTCCGAGGTCGGCGTCCTTCCGTCAGTGCATGGTTCGGGTCTGTTCCAACGTGGCGAGACTCAGGTCCTCAACGTCACCACGCTCGGTATGCCCCGCATGGAGCAAATGATCGACGCCCTCGGCGATGTCACCCGCAAGCGTTACATGCACCACTACAACTTCCCGCCCTACTCCACTGGTGAAACTGGTTTCATGCGTGGACCGAAGCGTCGCGAAATCGGACACGGCATGCTCGCCGAGCGTGCACTCGTTCCCGTGCTTCCGACGCCGGAAGAGTTTGCCTACACAATTCGTACCGTCTCCGATGTTCTTTCTTCAAACGGATCAACCTCAATGGGTTCGGTGTGCGGTTCGACACTTTCGATGATGGACGCCGGCGTTCCGCTGCGTGCGCCCGTCGCTGGCATCGCCATGGGCCTCGTGTTTGCTGATGGCAAATACACGACCCTCACCGACATCCTCGGCGCTGAAGATGCATTCGGCGACATGGACTTCAAGGTTGCCGGTACCGCCGAATTCGTGACTGCTCTTCAGCTCGATACCAAGATCGAAGGCATTCCCGCCGACGTTCTTGCCCAGGCGCTTCAGCAGGCCAAGGAAGCTCGCCTTGCGATCCTCGAAGTTATGGCTGGCGCAATCGCCAAGCCTCGCGATGAAGTTGGCGAAACTGCGCCGAAGATCATCAGCTTCGAAATCCCGATGGACAAGATCGGTGAAGTCATCGGTCCCAAGGGCAAGGTCATCAACGCCATTCAGCAAGAGACCGGCGCCGACATCAGTGTCGACGACGATGGCTCTGTTGGTCGCGTCAGCATCGGTTCGACCGATGGTGGAGCTGTGGCCGAGGCCGAGCGTCAGATCCGTCTCATCCTCAACCCGCCGACTGCTGAGGTTGGCCAGGTGTACCAGGGCCGTGTTGTGAATGTCACCAAGTTCGGTGCGTTCGTCAACATCCTCCCGGGTCGTGACGGTCTTCTTCACATTTCGAAGATTGGTGGCGGCAAGCGCATCGACAAGGTCGAAGATGTTCTCGATCTTGGTGACGCTGTTGAAGTTCGCGTCGACGATGTCGATCCCAACGGCAAGGTGTCGCTTTCGCTGGCCAGCACCCCAGTGGCAGAGGCCGCTGAAGGTGGCGAAGCCGCTGCTGAGGCCGCACCGCGTGAGTCCGCTCCCGCCGCTGCTGCTTCTTCTGAAGAAGTAACCGATGGCGCAGAGCGCGAGTACGTCTCGTTCGAAGATGCCTTCGATGCAGAAATCAGTTCGGAACTGGGCGACCTTGGTCCCGCCAGTGAAAACCGTGGTGGCGGCGACCGTCGCAACGGTGGACGTCGAGGCGGCAACCGTCGCCGCTGAGTCCGTTTCCGTCGCGTCGGTGAACGACGCGGAAATCGAACGAACCGAGCTGGCCTCGGGTGTGCGTGTCATTACTGAACGCATGCCCGAGGCCCGTTCCGTCTCGGTCGGTATGTGGTTTGCCGTTGGTTCACGCGACGAACCCGCCGAAATAGCGGGTGCATCGCATTTCCTTGAGCACCTGTTGTTTAAGGGCACCGAAGAACGATCGGCCCGATCGATTGCAACTGCTGTTGACGCGGTCGGCGGTGAGATGAACGCGTATACGAGTCGTGAACACACGGCGTATTACCTGCGTTTGCCCGTGAGCGAACTTCAGGCCGGCGTGGAACTTCTCGCCGACGTTGTGAGCGAACCGGCGTTTCGCCTTGCGGAACTCGATGCCGAACGCGAAGTCATCATCGAAGAGCTCCTCATGAGCGAGGACACTCCCGACGACCTTGTTCTCACCGCACTCTACGAAAGCCTGTATCCCAATCACCCGCTTGGTCGCGAAACCCTTGGTGACCACGACACCGTTACCGCGATGACTCGAGACGACGTCTCGTCGTTTCATGCAAAGTGGTATCGCCCGTCGAACTTGGTCGTCGCTGCCGCAGGTGCTCTTGATCATCAACAAGTCGTCGATGCATTGGGTCCGTTGTTCGCTGGAACAGAATCTGGTGTCGCCCCCGCCCGCGAAGCCCCGCAAGCCCACTTGCAATCACTGGTTCAGATCGATCGCCCCATTGAACAAGTGCATGTCGCAATCGGATGGCGCGGGCTTCCTATTGCCGATGAAGATCGCTACGCAATGTGGGTAGCGAACCATGTTCTTGGTGGCGGCATGTCGAGCCGACTTTTCCAAGAGATCCGTGAGTCTCGCGGCTTGGCATATTCCGTGTTCTCGTCACCGTCGTCGTATTCCGATGCAGGTTCACTCATCGTTTACGCCGGTACAGCGTTGGCCCGCCTCGAGGAACTCTTGTCGGTCACCGATGACGTTCTTGCAACGTTCCTCGCCGACGGCATTACCGAAGAAGAACATGCAGTCGCCCTTGGGTATCTCGAAGGTTCGATGTTGCTCGGTCTTGAAGACAGCGGTTCGCGAATGGCCCGACTCGGTACCGGTCTCGTAACTCGCAACGACATCACGTCAATTGACGAACACGTCAGGCGAATCCGGGCGGTCACCACCGATGAAGTCCATTCGGTAATTGGCCGTGTGCTTGGTTCTCCTCGTGCAGTCTCGGCCGTTGGCCCATTGGGCGACGGATCTGCTGCGCTTGAACGCTTCGCCTGCGGCTAGTTTCGGC
>CANGMY010000146.1 GCA_947455015.1 Microthrixaceae bacterium
ACCGCGCAGCTTGAAGTATTGACGAGCAAGTTTCCATGCCGACTCCACCGCTTCGCCGCCGCTGGTCGTGAAGAACACGCGATTGAGATCGCCGGGAGCAAGGTTGGCAATGCGCGCTGCGAGTTCGATCGCGTTGGGATGTGCGTAGGTCCAGACGGGGAAGAACTCGAGAGTGGCGGCTTGTTTGGCTGCTGCTTCACCGAGTTCGGTGCGGCCGTGGCCAATCTGGACCGTGAAGAGTCCGGCGAGTCCGTCGAGGTACCGATTGCCGTCGACATCCCACACCCAGCATCCTTCGCCGCGTTCCATGATGGGAGCGCCGCCGTCGCCGGGGTCGAGCCTGCTGAAGTGTCCCCAAAGATGGGACTGGGCAAGCTGACGGAGTTCCGCAGGGGTGCGGCTCATGAGGTGCTCCCGGAAATTGTGGTCCGGGTGATTCTTGCCCGGCCACGGCCACTCGGCAATCAATCAGGCTGCGAGACCAGCCAGTTTCCGGGATCGCCGGTTGTTGACGACGACCAAAAGGAGCGCAAGGGCGATGCTGATGACGAGCAAGGCCGTGGAAAACACGTTGATCTGCACCGGAATCTTTGAACGCTTCATGTTCCAAATCTGAATGGGGAACGTGTTTTCGAGGCCAGAGTTCAGGTAGGTGATGATGAAGTCATCGAGCGAAAGCGCAAAGGTGAGCATTGCTGCGGCGACCACGCCGGGAGCGATAAGCGGCAGGGTGACTTTGTAGAAGGTGCGGAACGGCGAGGCGCCGAGATCAAGGGAGGCTTCCTCGAGGCGCCAGTCGAAACCGCGGATGCGGGCACGCACAGTGGTCGCCACGTAACTCACCGAGAACATCACCTGGGCGATGATGATGGTGACGAAACCGCGTGACCAGTTCACTGCCACGAACAGTGTGAGTAGCGAGAACCCGAGCACAACCTCGGGCATCGTCAGCGGAAGAATGAGGATTGCGCCGATAAATCCTTTGGCGCGGAACTTGTACTTCACCATCGCTAATCCGATGAGCGTTCCGAGAATGGTGGCGATGATTGTCACCGTTACGGCGATCTTGAGGCTGAAGATCAGTGCGTCGGTGAGTTCGGGGTACTTGAACGGATCAGACCATCCGGCCAACGAGAACTTGTTCCAGACGTAGTTGTATTTCCCGTTCGGTTCGTTGAACGAGTACACGACCGTGACAAAGATCGGTGCGAACAAGAACAACAAACCGAGCACAGCCCAGACCCACAGTGAGATGCGGCCGATCGCGCGCAACCAGTTGGGCGGGTTCATGCGATTTCCTCTGTGCCCAACAAGCGCGCGTAGATGATGACGCCGATCAGGATGATCGCCATCAACATGAACGACAGCGCCGAAAGTTCAGGCCGGAAGAATTCTTTTCCGAAGTTCTTTTCGATGATGTTGCCGATCATCACGGTTCGTTCAGAACCGAGCAGTTCGGAGTTCACGAAGTCGCCGGCTGCGGGAATGAAGGTGAGAAGTGTTCCGGCGAAGAGCCCGGGAAGGGAGAGTGGAAGCGTGATCTTCCGAAACGCACGAGCGGGTGAGGAATAGAGATCGGCAGCAGCGTCGAGAAGGCGACGGTCCAACTTCTCGAGACTCACGTAAATGGGCAACACCATGAACGGCAAGAAGTTGTACGTGAGCGCAGCAACAACCGCGAACGGAGAACCGAGGATGCCTTGGTTCTCGCCAAGGATGCCGAGTGAATGAAGAATGCTGACGACGGGGCCTCCGTCGAACAACAAAATCTTCCACGACAGTGTTCGTACGAGGTATGTCACGAAGAAGGGCAGAACGACCAGTGCGAGAAGAAGGTTCTTGTACTTCCCGCCCTTTGTTGCGATCACGTAGGCGAGCGGGTAGCCGATGATGATCGCCGCAATCGTTGACACCGTGGCGTACACAAATGTGCGGATGATCACCGTTGAGTTGTCAGAGATCACCGTCGAGTAATTCGACAGTCCGCCGTTTTCGAGCGACAGACGTCCGAGGCTGAACAACGGAATGATGAAGAAAATCAGCAGCCATAAGCCACCGGGAGCAATGAGCAACCACGGTGTGAACCACCGCCGTGCTGACACGCCGGTGTCGTCCCCGCCGCGATCACGGCGAGGGCGACGAAAGCGCGACGGCGCAGCGGCAGCGGTCATTGAAAGGTGTTACTGCTCGGTTGCGGCGACGAAGGCTCGCGAGATTTCTTCGGCGACGTCGGCACTGACCACATCGAACTCGTACAACGGCGGAGTTGCCGGCGGCACGATGAACGGGCTGGCCTGCGCGGTGGCGGTCATGTACTGCGTCGCGCCGGTGACTGGCGGAACGTACTGGATGCTTTCGTACAGCGGACCAGCAACAGCGGGGTCGTAGACGTAGTTCAGGAACTTGTTCGCACCCTCGGGGTTTTTGGCGCCGACAGGGATCATGGCGTTGTCGACCCACAACATTCCGCCTTGGCTGGGGATGACCCATTCGAGACCGGGGTTGTCAGCCTGCAACTGTGCGATGTCGCCGGACCATGCAACAGCAATCCATGTATCGCCGAGTGCAAGATCTTCGGTGTAGCTGTTGCCGGTGACCTTCTTGAACTGGCCTGCGTCGCGGGCCTTGCCGATCTTGTCGACGGCAGCGAGCATCTGCGAAACGGTACCGGTGCTTGGGTTATTGCCCATGCCGAGCATCGTGAGTCCGACGGTGTCGCGCAGTTCGTCGAGAACCGTGACCTTGCCCTTGAACTTCGGATCGAAGATGGCATTGACGTCGGTGATCTTTCCGCCAACCTTGTCGGGCCAATAGGCAAGACCGGTCTGACCAACAGCCCACGGAATTGAGCTGGCGCGTCCTGGATCCCACGACGGGTTGGAAAGGCGGGAAATCACGTTCTTCTTGTTCGGGAACGCTGCGCTATCGAATGGCTGCACAAGGTTGGCGCCGATGTACGCGGCAGCATTCCAAGACGTCAGCACGATGATGTCGGCCCCGATGCCCTTGCCCTTTTCGAGCGTGGCCTGATACTTGGTATTGAACGACTCGTTGCCGTCGATGCTGTTCTTGTAGTCGACCTTGATTCCGGTGGAATCGGTGAATCCCTTAAGGGTCGGCGAGGTGCTTGGTTCGTCGCCTTCGATGTAGAGCGGCCAGTTCAACATCGTGATGCCGCCGTTGCTGCTGCCACCGCTTGAACTTGCGTCAGAGCTGCAGGCGGCGAGAAGAGTCGGTCCCATTGCGAGACCACCAAGGGCAAGGCCTCCCATGCCGAGAAAACGACGACGCGAAGTGAGATTTTGCGCTGAATTGGTCATGGTCAAGCCTCCTGAAGGGGCGATTGTTGATTGGGGGTAGTTGGGAGAACGCAGGCAGCGTTTTGTGACCACGATGCCCACACGTTGTCGCCGGGGCGAAGAAGCGGAAGGTCGGCATCGGGATCGACATTGGCGATGATTGGCGAACCGTCGGCGGCTTCGAGTGCAAGACGAACGATCGGGCCTTGGAACGTGAGATCGGTGACCGTTGCATTCACTGATTGCTCGCCACCGGTTTGTGAGGTGGGTTGCGTGAGTGAGATGGCGATGCGCTCTGGGCGAACCATGAGCGTTGCAGCAGCGCCAGCGCCCATCCCGTCGACCTTCGAATGGCATGTGGCAGTGAGTGTTGCGCCGCCAAGGGCAGTGACGGTTGCGCAGTCCGACGCTCGTTGCACCACCGTCGCAGGCCAAAGGTTTGCCTGGCCAATAAATCCGGCAACAAACACGCTTGCAGGATTGTCGTAGATCTCGGTGGGTGTGCCGATCTGTTCGACGCGACCATCGGACATAACGGCGATGCGGTCGCTCATGGTGAGAGCTTCTTCTTGATCGTGTGTGACGTACACAAAGGTGATGCCGACCTCGCGCTGAATGCGCTTGAGTTCGAACTGCATCGCGTGACGCAACTTGAGATCGAGAGCGCCGAGTGGCTCATCGAGAAGGAGGGCCTTCGGAAGATTCACGAGCGCACGAGCCAGAGCGACGCGCTGTTGCTGGCCGCCAGAAAGTTGGGCGGGTCGGCGGCTCGCGAATTCAGTGAGGCGCACGATCTCGAGCATTTCCGTCACGCGCTTTTTAATGGTGGCCTTGTCGACCTTCTTCGACTGCGGGCCGAAGGCCACATTGTCGAACACATTCATATGGGGGAACAGGGCGTACTGCTGAAAGACCGTGTTCACGTCGCGCTTATTCGGCGGAACCTTGGAGACGTCGACGCCGTCGAGACGAACAGCTCCGGTGGTTGGCTGTTCGAAACCGGCGATCATCCGCAGTGTCGTGGTCTTGCCACAACCTGATGGGCCGAGCATTGAGAAGAACTCGCCTTGACCGATCGCGAAATCAGCATCGTCGACCGCGACGAAGTCGCCGAATCGCTTCACGACATGATCGATCTCGATGACTGGGGCCGAATCGCCCGCAGCAGGAGACGTCATAGCAATCGAGTTCTCTGTCAGCTCTCACCCCTCCGAAGTCTCGGGCAGACCATCTCGGCGCCCGTTCGAATGGGAAAGGATCACAAGAATTCGGGCTC
>CANGMY010000147.1 GCA_947455015.1 Microthrixaceae bacterium
GCCACTTTTCATTCTCCGGACCAACAACGATGCAGGGACGCACGAGCGCACAGGTCGCGCCGCGCGATCGTGACCATGTTCTACAGAGTCGTTCCAACTCGGCACGTTCGACCGCAGCTTCGATTGATGTATTCGGTCGAACCGGGGCGTTCTCGGTTAGCGGAATTGGGTTGTCCGTTCGCGCGCCGTAAACAAGAGCCGACGACAACACAACGAGGGTCGAAACGGCTCCCACCCGCGTAAGCGATGCAAGAAGCGATCGGGTCGCAACGATGTCAATGTCGGCGCCACCCGTTCCGTCGATGTCCAGACCCGAACGTGGCCCCGTCAGAAAGACTCGTGTCGCTCCAGCCATGAGTGACGCCAAACGGGAATCATCGAGTGTGAACGGGGCGATGACCAGTTCGGCACCATCGGTATCGGCAATGTTTCCGCGAGCACTCGGTTGCGCCCCAACAGCAATGACTCGGTCCACACCAGGTTCTGCGAGCGCGGCAGCGACCACTCGTCGCCCGATCGGTAGATCGGCCCCGGTGACCACCACGATTTCTCCCACACCGCAATCATGGCGCGTCTGCAGCAAGCTCCGTCCGGGCCGGCTCCCGAGGAGTCATGGCCCCCTTCGGGGCCTAGCCTGAGGACGTGGACGATCTACCCCCCGACCCCTTCTCGAACGCCGACTCGAGCGACGAACCGACGAACAATCCGGACCCAAACCCGCTGTCGGGCATGCCGCTCTTTGGCGATCTCGCCAAGCTCTTTTCTCAGCAAGGCCCCGTCGGTTGGGATGCGGCTCGCCAACTCGCCCTCTCAATCGCTACCGATGGCGGCGAGGAAGGCAACGTCGATCCCCTCGAGCGCATCCGACTTGAGCAACTCGTGCGCATTGCCGAGCTTCATGTCGGAAACGCCACCGGGCTTCCAACAAGTTTCGGCGGGACGGGGGTTTCGATCATGCCCGTGACTCGTGGCCAATGGGCCGCGACCACACTTGATTCGTGGCGCCCGCTGTTCGAACGACTCGCGGGTTCGCTCACTCCGCCGACAGCACCATCGGCTCCGGACGCTTCCGACCCGCTCGGGTTCATGGCGCCACTCATGGCCATGATGGGCCCGATGATGCTGGGCATGACGGCCGGTTCCATGATCGGTCACCTTTCGCGCCGCTCTTTTGGTCAGTACGACCTGCCCGTACCGCGCACCCCGAATGATGACCTCATGGTTCTCCCCGCGAACTTTGAAACGTTTGCATCCGAGTGGAGCATTCCTGCCGACGATCTCCGACTTTGGGTTTGCGCTCAAGAAATCGCAATGCATTCGGTCTTACGAATTCCGCATGTCCGCGCAACTGTCAATGAATTCCTCTCGGCCTATGCCGCTGGTTTCGAACCCGATCCCACTGCGCTTGAAGATCGTCTCGGTTCGATCGAATTCGACATGTCTGACCCATCATCGATGACAGGAATGCAATCGATGTTCGGCGATCCTGAAATGCTGCTTGGAGCAATCCAGTCGCAAGCCCAACGCGACATGCTTCCCAAGTTCGAGGCGCTCATCGCTTCGATCGTTGGTTACGTCGATCACATTGTCGATGCTGTCGGCTCCTCGCTCCTTTCAAACACCACGATGATTTCTGAAGCGGTTCGCCGCCGCCGCGTCGAGGCCGACGATTCCGATCGCTTTGTCGAACGGCTCTTCGGACTCGAACTCACCCAGGCCACCTACGACCGCGGCGCGGCATTCGTTGCCGGCATCGTCGAACGCGAGGGCGACGACGGCCTCGTTCGCCTTTGGGAATCGGAACGCACGCTTCCCACTCCTGCAGAAATCGAAGCGCCAGGTTTGTGGCTGGCGCGCATCGAGCTCCCCGACTGATTACAGAATCGGTGGCGGCCCGTCAGGAAACTCTGGGTCGTCCCACGCCTCGGGATCGAAGAGGATGCCGCTGCGATGGTCGTTCGTTGCGTTCGGCGTGTCGGCGGACAACTCGGGAAACGGCCATTCGACCGTCGTTGGATCGCTGGGCGGCAGGACCGGCGGCGCTGTGGGAACAATCGGGGACGTTTCCGACGTAGGGGCCGGTGCCGTTGCCGTTGGACGCCGCATCCAACGCCGGGCAGCGTCGTGCGGAGCAACGTCGATATCGGCTGCGGTGGGATCGGTGGAGTCGAGAGGCGGACCCCATGCTGGCGGTGTCTCCGGACCGGCGAAACCGAGGTCGACGACTCGGGTCGAATCAAGATCGGCTTGGACAGATGGATGGCGCTCATCGATCTCGATCGGGCGACGCAGGACGCCTTTTCGAGGCACAGGGACTCGGCCAGCACGAACGTTGCGAAGTCCGACCAAATAAAACGCGACGGCGATCGAAGCAGCTATAGCAATGAGCCCGAATCCGAGTGAAGCGGGAATCGGAACGATGATCGGCAGCAAGGCGCCGATAACCCAAATCAACTGAAAGCGTGTCTCGAACTTGGCGAAGGATCGGCCACGGTTCGCATCGGGTGCATCACGCTGAACAATTGAGTCGAATGCTTGTTTTGCCGAGCAACTCGTGACTCCCAACATCATCGACAACAACGCTGCACCAGCGAGACCGCCGATGAACGCAGTGATGACACCGGCCACACTCGTGACGATCAAGCTTCCGACCACTATTCGTTCTTCAGTTATGACGCGTCGGAGTCGCGGAACAACCAGCGAACCAATGAAGAAACCCAGCTGTGCCGTTGCGGCGACAAAACCCAGTTGCCACAGCGGCGCCCCGGCATTCTTAAAGTCGAACGCGAGCATGAAGGAAAGAAAGCCGACCATGCCGCGAATGAGACTCATTGCAGTTGATGCGTGTGTAATACCGGCACTGCGGAGTTCTTCGCGTTCAGCTTCGCCGACAGGTTCGTTCGCAACAGTGGTGGGCGGAAGTTGCAGCGCAAGGATCGTGCCGACGGCAAAAACCACTGCCCCAAGAGCGACCGTGGCCTTGCCGCCCCCGATCGCATAGAGAATGCCGCCTGGTATCGCGGCGATGACGACGGCAATGGACGAAAGCGTTGTGAGCTGAGAATTGGCCTGGACCAATTCTTCGTCGCTGTGGACGGTGCTGGGAATGACAGCGCTCTTCGAAATCGAATAGATCTTCTGCATGATGAGCATGCCGAAGGCTTCGGGGTAGAAGAGAATCGTGTTCATGTGCCGCACGACAAAGAACGCGAGCACTGCCCGTAGGAACAATGAGCCCACGATGATCCAACGTCGACCACCTCTGATGCGGTCGATGGCTGGGCCAATAAGCGGTGCCGCAATGGCAAACGGTGCGATCGTCAGCAGCAGATAGAGAGCGACACGCCAACGCGCTGAAGTGAAGTCGAGAGAAAAGAACACCGAGCCAGCGAGGCCGATGGCAAACAACGCGTCGCCTGACACCGACGCCGCGTGCGCCCGCGCCAAACGAGTGAACGGTGACGGCGCCCAAGGTCGGCGAGGATCACGACCGGCTGGTGCCGGACCGCGAGGGCGCTTGCCATTGGGGGATGTGGACTCGGGGGTCACTTTGCCCATGCTAGGAGGCGGGTGCGACGCAACCGCCCGTTTGAGATGGGATCAGCGCTTCGGAACGTCGAACTTGTAGCCAAGGCCACGAATCGTGACGATCCGAACCGGGTTCGTTGGATCGCTTTCCACCTTTGAACGCAAGCGTTTGATGTGGACATCGAGTGTCTTGGTGTCGCCGACGTAGTCACTCCCCCACACTCGGTCGATGAGCGTGTCGCGAGTAAGAACTCGGCCCGCATTCAAAAGAAGCAACGAGAGCAGCTCAAACTCCTTGAGCGGCAGCTGCACATTTTCTCCGCGAACAGTCACCTCGTGACGCTCAGGATCGAGCACGACGTCACCGACACGAAGAGTCTCAGCGAGATCCGACTCCTCTTTGGTTTCCATTTCATCGAAGGGACGACGACGAAGGACCGCTCGCATTCGTGCGACGAGTTCTCGCATTCGATACGGCTTCGTGACGTAGTCATCAGCACCAACTTCGAGGCCGACAACGGTGTCGATCTCGGAGCCCTTTGCCGTCACCATGATGATCGGAACATTCGATCGCGACCGCAGCTCGCGGCAGACATCGATTCCTGAAACCTTGGGGAGCATTACATCGAGCAGTACGAGATCGGGATCGACCGCGTCGAAAATGTCAAGCGCTTCAGCGCCGTCACGCGCCACTGTCACCTTGAATCCTTCGCGAGACAAACCAATCTCCAAGGCTTCGATAAATGACCCTTCGTCTTCGACAACGAGCACAGATGTCGTGTCAGTCATTGAGTTATATCCTCTTATTTCGTGTTGAAATTTCGGTCTCTGCGGACTCTTTGATGCCGGTAGAAACAGGGAATCGCAGCGTGAAGGTCGTGCCTTCGCCAAGTCGCGACTCAACATCGATTTGGGCATCGTGATTCACAACTGCATGGCGAACGATTGCAAGGCCGAGTCCCGTTCCGCCGGTCTGGCGGCTCCGGGCCTGATCGACCCTGTAAAAGCGTTCGAAGATTCGATCGATGTCACGAGTCGGGATTCC
>CANGMY010000148.1 GCA_947455015.1 Microthrixaceae bacterium
CAAGCGCAGAGAAAATTCCGAGGTACATGACATACACCGGAGGATGTCCGGCAGTTGGCTCGAGATGCCCAACTGGAGTGACAACTTCGACGGTCGTTCCGTCTGCAAGTGGAACCTGCTCTTTGGCTCCGTAGAGGTAGCGATACGGATCTACGAAACCTTTACCTTCAGCGAGAAGGTTTGCCGCGTCGTGGTAGTAGACCGCATCTCCGCAGAGATACACCTTGTAACTCGGGCAATCGAGCAGTGCAGTCTCCGGAACTTTGCTCGGAGCCCACAAGGCCATTGATGCGACACGGATGCCGAAACCGGCAATCACGATGACGACGAGGCACACCCAAAAACGCGAAAGGCGACGAGTCATAGGTGTCCGGACGCTGGGGTCAACTCAGATGTCAGCGGATCAAACGTTGGCAAATCGCCCAATGACGCCACGATCTCGCCGAGGGGTTTTCCCGCTACCGGCGACATGGTCGCTTCGACTCGCTTGAGCATTCCTTTTCGGTTCCACCAACCACTGCGACTCACGAGCCAACCGCCGTGTTCGTAGACATAAAACTTTTCATCGGGATCGAACTCCCATGGATGGCAGTACGTCCACAACACCGTCTCGGCGTCAGCGGATCGCACTCCCCTGCGACGCAACGCAGCCGGCAGCAGACGCAAGTAGGTGCCACCCAAGAACGGCACCACGACGGGACCAAGCTTCATAACTGGACTTGGAAGTTCGATGAGGCCTGACGACCATCGAAACGGATTCGATGGCGCACCAGGCCAGCCATAGAGGGGGCTTCGAGCCGGCAACACACTCGACGACGCAATGAATCCGAGTTCAGAGAGAATTTCGGGTACCCATGGCGTGCTCGGAATGAGCGAATACTGGGGCGCTCGATACAACGTGACCTCTGTGCCCGCGAGTTCCGAAAGAATCGTTTTCGCTTCTCGGTTGTCGGAACGGAAGCGCTCTGCGCCCAAGAGATCATTCGGAATGTGATGCAGCCCATGCACACCGAGTTCGTGACCATCGGCCACCACTCGACGAATGAGGTCGGGATGTCGTGACGCGAGTTCGCCTACGCAGAAGAACGTTCCGCGAATACCCAGTTCTCGAAGTCGATCAAGAATCCGGTCCGTAACGATCCCGACCCGTTCCTCTTGAACGGTCGGATCGGTTCGAAGGTCCTCAAAATCGAGGGTGAAACTCACCGGCCGATCCATAGATCCCAAGTGTAGGCACCCGACCCCACTTCGCTGAGCCCGCCAATGGGCAACCGTGGAGTCATGCCAAGATGGCGCACAGGTTGGACCCGACGGGAGATCGATGGCGCCGCAGGAGACCGATATCGCGCCTGACGCCCCGGCGGCATCTTCGTCGAGGGGTTGGCGACCGGGCCTCGATGGCCTGCGTGCACTCGCCGTTCTCGGCGTCATGGCCTACCACGAGCCGAATCTGGAAATGGCCGGCGGTTTCTTGGGCGTCGACCTGTTCTTCGTTCTCTCGGGCTTTCTCATCACCGGGCTTCTCCTCGATGAACATCGCCGATCCGGAACTGTTTCTCTTCGCTCGTTTTGGAATCGACGCGCCCGACGCCTCCTACCGGCTCTCGCCGCACTACTGCTCGCTGTTCTTGTGGTCACATCCCTGATCGGAGACGTTGCTCAGCGTCACGATCTTCCGGGCGGACTTCTCTCTGCGGTCTTTTATGTTTCGAACTGGAATCTGATCGCTCATCATCAGAGCTACTTCGATCAATTCAGTTCACTCTCGCCTCTCCGACATTTGTGGAGCCTTGCGATTGAAGAACAGTTTTATGTGATCTGGCCACTCGTCGTCATCGCTTGCCTCTCTCGTAGCCGCAAACTCCTTATTGGCGTCACGGCGTTTGCAGCAGTCACCAGCATCGGCCTCATGGTGTTTCTCTTGGGTAATGGGGATCCGTCACGCAGTTATTACGGCACCGACACTCGTGCGTTCTCACTCCTCATCGGTGCATTCGGAGCACTTTTCGCTTGGCATCTGCGCCCATCAGGGCGAAAGACCCTGTTTGCCGGAATCTTCGGCCTCGTCGCGCTTGGCGGCGCGTTTTTGTTTATTCATGACAGCGATCGCTGGATGTACCGCGGCGGCTTCGTCGTCTTCGCGCTTGTTGCCCTAGGCGTCATCATTCTCGCATCGGGCAACACGGTCGTTTCGAAAGCGATGTCGCATCCCGTACTTCGCAAAATTGGTTTCCTTTCGTACGCGCTGTATTTGTGGCACTGGCCCATTCGGGTATTCATCACCGATCCGAGGCTCCACCTGCCGGATACGACGATTGGGCATGTGGCGGGCATCTTCATTCGCCTAGCGCTCACTTTTGGCATGGCATGGCTTTCCATGGAACTCATCGAACGATGGTTTCGCCGGTCCCAACTCGGAGTCGCTCGTTTCGGAATCAGTTGGCTGGGAATCGGCGCACTCCTCGTTGGTTTCGCTCTGCTGGCAGCTCCCTCTACGGGGTCCACGATCGCAACCAACATCGGGGCCGATCAAGCCGCCAGCCGAGAACTCTCACTTGCCACGCCACACGATCCATCTCGCCCATCCCTTCTTATCGTGGGCGATTCCGTTGCCCTCACACTCGACAACGGGGTGCGACACGTGATCGACCCCAAGGTCTCAATCGTCGGCGGCGCTGAACTTGGGTGTGCACTTTTGCTCTCACCGAAGGCGATGACGTTCGATGGGTCATGGACGAAAGACGGAACCCAATGCCCCGACCATGACCAGTACTGGTCACAGCTCGTCGATGCGCAACACCCCGACGTCGTCATCATGCTCTTGGGCGCTTGGGATCTCTACGCACGAGATTGGGGTCACGGAGCTGTTGCGCCGGGCGATCGGGAGTTTGATCAGAAGTACCGCGACGCAATGGACGCCACACTCAAAGTTTTGTCCGCGAACGGGGCCGAAGTCATCGTCCTTACGACACCATGCTTCGCTCCTGGCCCGGGTGAACGAGCCGGCCCTCAACACGACATTCAGCGAGCGGAGCGACTCGCTCAGATGCAACGCGAGTCTGTCACCACCTTTAATCAATCGCAGCCGACTACGCCAGCCTCACTTGTTGATCTTCAGTCGATCACCTGCGACAACGGATTCACTCAATCCCGCGACGGAGTCAACTGGCGTCCCGATGGTGTGCATTTCTCGATTGATGGATCGCAGATTGCCGCCCGATGGCTGCTTAACGAACTCCCCCCTTCGGCCCGGTCGCGTCTCGGGCTTTCGTAACGGGCGATACTCCGCTTCGGGGCGATAAGGACAGCCCTACGCCCTGTGTCAGAATTCGAGTAGGGGTAGTTGGTCGTTCGTTGGAGGGGTTCGCAGGAAATGACAGTCATGACGGGCGATAAGGGAGATCAGGCCGACGACGCCGGTACTGATCCGCTCGCGGCCGCAATTGCTGTCGCCGTTGTCGACGACGCCCCAGCTGACGCAACCACCGTCAACACAGTAAAAAAACTCGACCACATGCCAGCCCTCGACGGCATGCGCGGCTTCTTCGTCATCGCAGGCCCAATGATGTACCACTTCGCGCCGTATCTGATTCCCGGCGGAATTATCGGCATCGACCTCTTCTTCGTGCTCTCCAGTTTTCTTATCGTCTCGCTTGCATTGAACGAATGGGATCGCACAGGCGGTTTCAACGTCGGCGGCTACGCCTCCCGGCGAGCAAGGCGACTCATGCCCGCTCTCGTCGTGTGCTTTATCGGCGTCGCTTTCGCCACTGCCTTCCTCATCGACACGAGTCAGATTCCAAAATGGACGGCCGGCACAACTGCCGCGATGAGTTGGATGGCGAACTGGAAAGAAATCTTCTCGCACAGCAACTACTTCGATGCGAGCCAGTACTCAAACCCCCAACCATTCCGACATGTCTGGTCCTTCGCTATCGAAGAACAGTTCTACCTTTTTGCTCCATTTTTCCTGATTCTGTGCATGCGGTGGCTGGGCCGCCAATGGCTCGCCATTCTCTCGATCGGCGGTGCGATCGCGTCTGCGATTTGGATGTCCATCGTTTTCGATCCAAATAATCCGGCAACTGTCTCGCGTGCTTATTACGGAACCGACACGCGAGCATTTGCGCTGTTGCTCGGAATCGCGATGGCAGTCATTTGCAGTTGGTGGGGGCAACCAAAAACCCGATGGGGACACTGGTTCACACAGTTTGTTGGGCTGATTTCGACCATCGGATTCGTGATCTTGATGTTCACGATCAGCGAGAAAACCGCATGGATGTTCGAATACGGAGGGTTCTTCCTCGTTGCGATCATGTCCATCTTCATGACTCGTGCTGTTTCGGCGAAGACCGGCTGGTTGCACTGGTTCTACCAAAACCGATTTCTTATGTGGGCTGGTCGACTTGGCTTTGGCTTGTACCTCTACCACTGGCTTGTCTTCATTGTTGTCGACAGCGACAAGTCACCCGATAAGCCAGGGCTTAACTCCCTCAAAGACCTCGCTCTTGGATTCGGTCTCACATTCCTTCTGGCGTGGCTGAGTTACAAGTACATCGA
>CANGMY010000149.1 GCA_947455015.1 Microthrixaceae bacterium
GCGGGAACGCGACGAGGGGGCCACGGAAGAACCGTAGCCCCCTCGATCGGAGTGTTCAGGTTGTTGCTTGCTTAGACCAGATCGAGATGCAGCATCTTGATGGCGTTGCCACGAACAATCTTGTAAAGCGTCTCGTCGTCGAGGTCGACGGCCATTTCACGAACGAACTGTTCGGTATGTGGCCACGTTGAGTCAGAGTGCGGGTAATCGGTTTCGAACGTGACGTTGTCGACGCCGATGTCTTCAAGATTCTTGAGGCCGAAGTTGTCACGGAAGAAGCAGGCGTAGACCTGACGACGGAAGTAGAACTCCGGCGGTTCGCTGACGATTTCTGGGTCGAATGCCCAACCGCGGAATTCCGACCACACGTTTTGTGCTCGCTCAAGGAAGTACGGAATCCAACCCATTTGCGCTTCGGAGTAGGCCAACGTGATGTCTGGGAAGCGGGGGAGGATGCCGGAGAAGATCCAGTCGGCCAATGACGACATGCCTTGGTTAAAGCTCAGCGTCGCCTGAACGGCAGCGGGAGCGTCAGGCGAGGTTGCCGGCATGCGTGAGGAAGAACCGATGTGCATATTGATGACGGTTTGCGTGTCGTTGCATGCCTGGAAGAACGGGTCCCATTCGCCCGAGTGGATGGTGGGCAGACCGAGGAAGTGGGGAACTTCCGAGAAGCACACCGCGTGCACGCCGCGTGCAGCGTTGCGGTAGATCTCGGCAGCGGCGAGTTTGGCGTCCCACATCGGGACGATGATGAGCGGAATAAGACGGCCCTTGCCTGCGCCGCCACACCATTCTTCAACCATGAAATCGTTGTAGGCCTGCACGCAGAGAAGTGCGAGTTCCTTGTCCTTGGCCTCGGCGAAGGTCTGTCCGCAGAAACGAGGGAAGGTGGGGAAGCAAAGTGAAGCTTCGGTGTGGTTTGCGTCCATGTCCTCAAGGCGGGCGGTTTGATCCCAACATCCCTTGCGCATTTCTTCATAGGTGACCGGAAGCATGGTGCGTTCTTCGACGTCGAAGCCAACGGCAGTGATGATTCGACGCATCGGAACCTTGAGGTCCTCGTAACACCAGAAGTCGGCGAACTTTCCGCCGGGGCTGTTGTTGCCAACGATGTCGAACGAGTAGTTCATGCCGTCGAACTTGAGGTTGTCGACACGCAAGCGCTCGAGACGAGGACCAACGTCGAGGTACTTCTTGGGAAGGCGACTCGTCCAGACATCTGCCGGTTCGATGATGTGGTCATCGACAGAAACGATCTTCGGGATGACGCGCTTGGTGTCGGCCGAAGCGGGATTGGGAGCGGTGATGGTCATGGCTCTCCTCGAGGGCACGGGTGTCGGGGCTCGTCCCCGCTCTATGGACTTTAGGACAAAACCTGACGACCCGTCAGGTTTTGCTCCCAATCGGTCGCGTGACGTTCGTCGCTGCCGCCGCCCAACCTGACCAATCAATGATGGAGGGCCTACGATCGCCCCTCCGGAGCGGTTGTTCCCCCTACACGGAGTCCCCATGGATCTGAACTTCACACCGGCCGAAGAGGCCTTCCGGGCTGAGGCCCGGGCCTGGCTCGAGGCGAACGTCCCCGTCGGTTTGCCATCGGGCGATACCGCCGAAGGCTTCGCCCTTCATGTCGAGTGGGAAAAGAAACTGTTCGCTGCCGGTTGGTCGGTCGTGTCATGGCCGGAGGAATACGGCGGCCGTGGCGCATCGCTTTGGGAGTGGCTCATCTTTGAAGAGGAGTACTACCGAGCTGGTGGTCCGCAGCGCGTGACCCAGAACGGCATCTTCCTTCTTGCTCCCACCATCTTCGAGTTCGGTACGCCCGAACAAAAGGAACGTTTCCTTCCTGCGATGGCTGCCGCAGATGACTTGTGGTGTCAGGGATGGTCTGAACCAGACGCTGGTTCCGATCTTGCTGGTATCAAGAGCCGCGCAGCACGTGACGATGAACGCGGTGGTTGGGTCATTAACGGACAAAAAACGTGGACAACTCGCGGTGCGTTCTGCAATTGGGTGTTCGGTTTGTTCCGTACTGATCCCGAAGCAGCGCGACACAGTGGCATGACCTACCTCATGGTTCCGCTCGACGCACCTGGCGTCACGGTACGCGGTGTTGAACGACTCGACGGCGACGAAGGTTTCGCTGAAGTGTTCTTCGACGATGTCTTTGTTTCTGACGATTTGGTATTGGGCGGCGTGAACGAAGGTTGGGGTGTTGCTATGGCAACCACCTCTTCAGAGCGTGGCCTTACCCTTCGTTCGCCGGGTCGTTTCTGCGCCGCTGCCGATCGCCTTGTCGATCTTTGGAAGCGGCAGAATGCTGCGGGCGAACATGCAGAACGCGTCGCTGCAATGCGTGATGATGTTGCTCAGTCGTGGATGGAAGCCGAGGCCTATCGCCTCGCAACGCTTGCCGATGTCACCGGTTTAGTGAACGGCGTTTCCCAAGGCGCACGATCAAGTCTCACGAAGATCTTCTGGTCGGAACTCGACGTGAATCTCAATGAGACCGCACTTCGTTTGCTCGGCCCCACTGCCGAACTGATTGAAACCTCACCCGATGCCGTCGACGGGGGAGCGTGGATGAAGGGCTTTGAGTTTGCACTCAGCGGTCCGATCTACGCCGGCACCAATGAAATCCAACGCAACGTCGTCGCCGAGCGCGTGCTCGGTCTGCCCCGGAAGTAGGCCGAGATGCAATTCGCTTTCACCGAAGATCAACTGCTGTTCCGCGACGCTGTCGCCGAATTCTTTGCCAATGAATGCCCGCCGGAAAAGGTGCGCTGGTCGTGGGACGACGCTGTCGGACGCGACGCGTCAACCTGGGCAGCTCTTGCCGAGATGGGTGTGATTGGCCTCACCGTCCCTGAAGCCTTTGGCGGCATGGGGATGAACGAGATCGATCTCCTTCCGATCCTGACTGAAGCCGGTCGCTACGCCTACCCAGGTCCGTTGGTTGAAACTGTTGCCGTCGTTGCTCCGCTTCTCGCTGAATCAGCACCTGCGGCAATCGCCGAGAAATGGCTGCCCGGTATTGCCGATGGTTCGGTCATCGCAACCGTTCAACTCGATGGTCAGCCCTTCGTCAACGACATGCACATCGCCAACCTTTTGGTTGCGCAGCGTGATGATCGCCTGTTCGCTGTGCCGGCCGACAAGGTTCGTTCAACACAGCAGGTATCGGTCGACGGCGCTCGTCGTTTGTTTGCTGTCGAATGGGACGAAGCCGACGCTGAACTCATCGCCTCGGGTGACGCCGCGGTGCAAGCCGCGAACCGAGCGTTCGATCGTGGCGCTGCCGCCACCGCTGCGCTGCTCATCGGATTGTCCGAACAAATGATCGCGATGACGGTTGCCTATGTCGTTGATCGCAAGCAGTTCGGTGTGCCGATTGGAAGCTTCCAAGCCGTGAAGCATCACCTGGCCGACGCTGAGCTCAAGGTGTCGTTTGCTCGCCCAGCGGTGTGGGCGGCTGCCTACGGTCTGGCGACCGGTTCTGCCGATGTCGATCGTGAAGTCTCGATGGCGAAGTGTTTCGCTTCCGATGCGGCCGAGGTCGTTGCTCGTAAGGCGCTGCAAACTCACGGCGCTATCGGTTACACCACCGAACACGATCTGCACTTCTGGCTGAAGCGTTCATGGGCGCTCTCCTCAAGCTGGGGCGATGCTCTTTGGCACCGTCGCCGCGTCGCTTGCCTGTTGCTCGACAACTAAGCCCGTGGCTACATCTGAATCTGTCGCGTCGCTCGTCTCGCGCTGCTTACGTGCAGTTGGAGCGACACGTGCATTCGCTGTGCCCGGTCACGGGCTCGAAGCGCTCGAAGGCCTTGCGCTCATTCCTGTCGCAACCGAAGCCGCGGCAATCGCGTTGGCCGATGCCGACGGACGACTTTCCGTCGCTCCCGATGCACGCCCCGGCGTCGCCCTACTTCCGGGCCGTCGAGTGCGATTGTCCTCGCAGCCCGGTGAAGAAACACAAGCGCTTTCAATCGGAGTCGAAGATCTCCCTGCGGCAATTGCGGGTTGGTCATTGGGTCGTGTGTTTGGCGCAGTCGAGATCGAACTTCCCGCCGACCTTTTCGCCGAAGTTCCTGAAGGCGCACAGCCGCTCGTGCTTCAACGAAGCGATCAGCTGCTTCGCCTTTCGGCTGGTCTTGCTGACTTCCGCACGATGATCATCGTTGGCCCCGGAGTTCTTCGTGACGGGGCCGCCGCCGACGTTGCCGATTTCGTCACCCGCACCGGTGCTGGAGTCATGACCACGATGGGTGCGATCGGCGTTGTTCCGTTTGACCATCCGGCATGGCGCGGAGTCGTGGGCGTTCAGTCAGACGACCCTGCGCTCGGTGGGCTTGATGAGTGCGAACTTGTCATTGCCGTTGGTGTCGATGACGACGAACTGGGCGAGTCGCTCCCGATGAATGCACAGCTCTTGGAAGTAGAGCCGTGGCATCTGCCGTTCTTGGCCACTGATTGGCCCGCAATCGAATCGCAAGCTGTTCGTTCGTCGCTTGTCGAAGCATGTGCAGCGGTGTTCGGTGACCATCGCGA
>CANGMY010000150.1 GCA_947455015.1 Microthrixaceae bacterium
AAGCGCATGGGTCTGTAACGCTCGTTCAGATTCGAAGTGCAGTAATCGTGCTGGGCGACGCGACGCGTTCAATGTCATCTGGGTCACTTGTGAGAACGATGATGCGAACGTCTCGCGCGGCAAGTTTCTGACAAAGCACTCCGATATGTGCGTCTGCGGGTGTCACTGAGTACTCGGAGACGATTCGCGCCGCGGCGTCAGCCGATGGTGAATCGAGCGCGCTGATCGTGATGGGGTAGCGGTTGATCTGGACTGAGCCGGGGGAGGCTCGGTCCCATCCCGCCTCCACCTGAACGGTCGCAGGAACATGAAGCGTCACCCGTGTGTGGTTTGCTGATCGCCAACGTGCGGCTTCAAGCCGACTGGCCACAGCGCGGAACTTGGGATGATGGGGTTGAAGGATGGCTTGGACGGCTTCGTTGTCGAAGATCATCACCGTCATGGACGGACCAGCCTTTGGGCCTCGGCCCAGAGGAGGACATCGTCAGGAGTCGCTTGTGGGCGGGTCGCTACGATTTCCTCGGCGGCTTTCGTAATGAGGTCGGGCCGGTGGGCAAGTGGGTTGCCGTCGATTTCGGCAACTCCGAGGGAGATCTCGGCCAGGGACGGTCGGTCGGAAGGCACGTCCTCGTAATGGGCCTCAAGAACGGCGGCCAAGAGAGAGGCTTCGATGTCTGAGCGCAGGAGTTGAGCGGTATAGGCCGTTGTAGACGGGGCCACGCCAAGGTGTTCAGTGGCGAGGGCGGCAGCCTCGCGGAGCTTGGCCGGCAGTCGCATAGAGGTATTGACCGTGGAATCGTCCTCACTTGCGAGCAAGGCACTGATCTGTTCGAGGATCTGGTCGGAGGCCATAGGCCAGTTGTACCACATGGGCGTGGTACGAGTTCAAGGGCCTCGTGGCTCATTGCCCTCGAAGCGTCGTCAAAATCGGGATTTGGTCTGAGCCGGCCCAACCCCTAGAGTTTCACCTCCGTGCAACAGGGGTCTTCTCCGGAAGATCACCAGCCGCACCTCTACGTCGATCGAACCGACGTCTGCGACGGTCTACTTCGGTAGATACCCCGCAGCACAACCGACAGGCGCTCGGCCGGGTTTTCCCGTGCCGAGCGTTGGCATGAAGGGCCCGTCCCCGCATGTCCGACTCGACGCAAACCACAACAGAAAGATCGTTGCCGTTATGGCGAACAAAGCAGTAGTCGGCGAGAAAGTCGGCATGACACAGGTATGGGATGACGCAAACCGCGTTGTACCCGTGACCGTGCTGCACGTCGCTCCGATGCGCGTGGTGCAGATCAAGACAATCGAACGCGATGGGTACAACGCTTTGCAGGTCACCTTCGGTGAGAAGAAGGCCAGCAAGTTGAACAGCCCTGATCGCGGTCACTTCGAAAAGGCTGGCGTTGCTGCCGGCAAGCGCGTTCTCGAGCTTCGTCTCGACAACGTCGACGACTTCGAAGTTGGACAAGAAATCAAAGTCGACACGCTCGCCGCTGGCGAGTTTGTTGACGTCACTGCCGTGAGCAAGGGCAAAGGTTTCGCCGGAACGATGAAGCGCCACAACTTCAGTGGTCAGCGCGCATCGCACGGTGCTCACCGAGTCCATCGTGCTCCTGGCTCGATCGGCGCCTGCGCCACACCAGCTCGCGTGTTCAAGGGCACGCGCATGGCTGGTCGTATGGGTGCAGAGAAAGTCACGACGCTCAACCTGCGTGTTGTGTCTGCCGATCCCGAAAAGAACTTGCTGCTCGTGCGCGGCGCGGTGCCTGGCCCCAAGGGCGGCATCGTGGTCATCCGCGACGCAGTGAAGATTCACTCGAAGGGTGATGCGTGATGGCAACAGTGACCGTCAAGACCCCGGCCGGCGCTGACGCTGGTTCGCTCGAACTCGATGCCACCACCTTCGGCATCGAACCGAACGTTCCGGTGATGCACCAGGTCGTGACCGCGCAGCTTGCGGCGCGTCGTTCAGGCACGCAGAGCACCAAGACCCGCGCCGAGGTATCGGGCGGCGGTGCAAAGCCCTGGAAGCAGAAGGGCACCGGCCGTGCACGCGCTGGTTCAACCCGTTCACCGAACTGGATCGGTGGTGGCGTTGCACTCGGCCCGAAGCCACGCAGCTACGCCCAGAAGACTCCCAAGAAGATGATCAAGCTTGCGCTTCGTTCGGCTCTGTCCGATCGTGCGTCTGAAGGCAAGGTCATCGTCGTCGACGAATGGAAGTTCGACGCTCCTTCAACGAAGGGTGCGATTGCTGCACTTGCAGCTCTCGGTGTCGAAGGCAAGGTGCTGTTGGTTCTCGATCGTGGCGATGTTGCTGCGTGGAAGAGCTTCCGCAACCTCGGCCATGTCCACATCATCGAGACCGCTGAACTCAACACCTACGACGTTCTCGTTTCCGACTTCGTCGTATTCACGAAGTCGACCCTGCCGAACGTGGAGGAATCAAAGTGAAAGATCTCCGCGCAAAGAACCCACGCGACATCATCATTCGTCCCGTTGTGAGCGAGAAGAGCTACGCACTTCTCGACACCAACGTGTACACGTTCGTTGTTCACCCCGATGCTTCAAAGCCCGAGATCCACGACGCAATTGAGTCGATCTTCGGTGTGAAGGTTCTCAAGGTGAACACGCTCAACCGCAATGGCAAGCGCAAGCGCAACCGTCGTACCGGAACCTTCGGTACGCAGACGGGCCAGAAGCGTGCATTCGTCACTCTCGCCGCCGGCGACCGCATCGAATTGTTCGAGGGGTAAGGAACCATGGCTCTTCGTAAACGCAAGCCGACCAGCCCCGGTCGTCGTTTCCAGACGGTCTCCGATTTCGCGGAGGTCACGAAGGATTCGCCGGAACGTTCGCTGGTCGTTCCCAAGAACCGCACTGGCGGTCGTAACTCCTACGGTCGTAAGACTGCTCGTCACAAGGGTGGCGGTCACAAGCAGCGGTACCGTCTTGTCGACTTCCGTCGCGTCAAGGACGGCGTTCCCGCCTCCGTCGCTGCGATCGAATACGACCCGAACCGCACCTGTCGCATTGCTCTGCTCCACTACCACGACGGAGCGAAGAGCTACATCCTCGCCCCGAAGGGTGTGCAGGTTGGCGACATTCTCCAGAGCGGCCAGGGCTCAGACATCCGTCCCGGTAATGCACTTCCGCTGCGTTACATCCCGGTCGGTACCGTCGTGCACAACGTCGAACTCAAGCCCGGTGGTGGCGGCAAGATGGCGCGTAGCGCTGGCATGAGCATTCAGCTTGTTGCCAAGGAGGGCGATTACGCCACTCTTCGTCTCCCCAGCACTGAAATGCGTCGCGTTCCGATCGACTGCCGCGCCACTGTTGGCGAGGTTGGTAACTCCGAGCACGAACTCATCAAGATCGGTAAGGCCGGTCGTAACCGCTGGAAGGGCGTCAAGCCTCAGACCCGCGGTGTGGCCATGAACCCGGTCGACCATCCACATGGTGGTGGTGAAGGCAAGACCTCCGGTGGTCGTCATCCCGTGTCGCCTTGGGGCAAGCCCGAAGGCCGCACCCGTGACAAGACCAAGCCGTCTCAGAAACTCATTGTCCGTCGTCGCCGCACCCGCGGTTCACGGCGTTAGGAGAGGACGAAATGCCTCGCAGCCTCAAAAAGGGTCCGTTTGTCGACGACCATCTTCTCAAGAAGGTCGACGCACTCAACGAAACGAACGAGAAGAAGGTCATCAAGACCTGGTCTCGTCGTTCGACGATCATCCCCGAAATGGTTGGCCACACCATGGCCGTCCACGACGGTCGCAAGCACGTCCCGGTGTATGTCACCGAGGCAATGGTCGGCCACAAGCTTGGTGAGTTCGCCCCGACGCGAACCTTCAAGTTCCATGCCGGTCAAGAGAAGAAGGGACGCCGCTGATGGCCTTCGGTGCGAAGACCAACGAGCGTCCGGGCGTGCGCGCCGAGGTCAAGTACGTCCGTTCATCGGCGTACAAGGCCCGTGAGATCCTCGATCTCATTCGCGGACTTCCGGTAGCCCGAGCACTTGAGGTGCTCGAAATGGCCGAACGCGACATCGCTCGCGTCGTTCTTAAGTGCCTCGAGTCAGCAATCGCTAACGCCGAGCACAACAACCAGATCCCTGCCGACGAACTATTCGTCTCGGCATGTTTCGCTGACGAAGGCCCGACGCTGAAGCGCTGGCGCCCCCGTGCCCGTGGCCGCGCCACTCGCATTCGTAAGCGCACCTGTCACATCACGATCATCGTGAGCCGTTTGTCAGCAGACGATCTTGAGAAGCTTCGTGAACGCGAAGCAGCAAGTGGTCGTGTCTCTGGTGGACGCGCTGCTGCCGAAGCACGTCGCGAACGCGTTGCTCGTAGCCGTCAGGCAAAGGCCGAGCGCAAGGTCGAAGAAGAGCATGACCACGATCACGATCACGATCACGATCATGACCACGATCACGATCACGCGGAGCACGACGATGATGTCGTCGTTGAAGCCGTTGCCGACGAAGCCGTCGAGACCGACGGGAAGGAAGACTGATGGGTCAGAAGGTCAACCCGTACGGGTTCCGCCTCGGCG
>CANGMY010000151.1 GCA_947455015.1 Microthrixaceae bacterium
CTCATTGCGCTCGCGTACCTCTGCACCACTTCATGCATTTCTTGGTCCCTCAATTGGTCCAGAGTGCTACGAGTTCGGTACCGAAGACCTCGACCGACTTGAACAACGGTTTGGACCTGGAGTCAGAGCAGTCACGAACGATGATCGTCCCGCGCTCGATGTGCGTGCTGGAGTGCGCTTCGAACTGCTTCGAACCGATGTCGCTCTCGACTTCGATGACGACGCGTGTACAGCTTGTTCGGAAGGTTTCTTTTCGCATCGGGCGCGAGCAGAGAGCGCTCGTCAAGCCACCGTGATCTGGATCGAGGAATCATGACAACGGAAGTGAATGCGCAACTCGTTGCAGAACGTATTCATGAATTGCAAGACCGACTTGCACAGTTGTCGCCTGATCGAGATGTTCGCGTTGTCGCCGTCACAAAAGGTTTTGGAATCGACGCTCCGCGTGCCGCGCTCGCTGCAGGACTCACGATGATCGGCGAGAACTACGCGCAAGAACTCGTCGCGAAACACGAAGAACTTTCACCAGACGAACGAGCACGTATCGAGTGGCACTTTCTCGGACGACTGCAACGCAACAAGGTCCGTAGCTTGGCCTCGATCGTTTCGGTGTGGCAGAGCGTCGACCGGGTCGAGTTGATCGACGAAATCGCTCGTCGTGCTCCCGGAGCGAAGGTGATGATTCAGCTGAATTTGAGCGAAGAGCCCCAGAAGGGTGGCGCTGCGTTGGTCGACTGCGCAGCGCTCGTGGGCCATGCCCGAGACGCGGGGCTCGACGTCGTTGGTCTCATGGGCGTGGGCACTGCCGGCGCTCCGGCCGACTCGGCTGCAGCCTTCGGCACGTTGGTTGCTCTCGCCGACGAATTGGCCGTGGGTGACCGATCGATTGGCATGTCCGATGACCTCGAATTGGCCGTGGACGCAGGCTCAACCATGGTGCGGGTGGGCACGGGCCTCTTCGGGCCTCGGGCCCCCCGAGAAGGGGTTTGACGAGGCGCGATCCGCTGCCCCCTGCAGTGAATGTCGTCAATCGGTGCAGACCAACTAGCCTGCCGGATCGGACCGGGGGTCAGTTCCCCCGCACGGAGGGTCAGATGTCTTCGATGTGGCGCAAGGCCATGGTGTATCTCGGGCTTGGGCCCGACGATGAATACGACGATTACGCGGCGTCGCCTGACGACCGCCCGCTGCCGCCACCCCCTGCTCAGGTGGTCCGTCAGCAACCGGCACGACCGACCGGCACGGTGCGGGCGCGTCCACCTGCCTCAAGTGGACCAGTTCTCTCAACCGCTCCCGAGACCGGAGAGGTTTCGGCTGTGCGTCCCGTCGCCGCTCCGCCATCGCGCGTTACCGCATCTGCAGTTGAAGATGCATCGAAGCCTCGAGTTCGTGCAGTGCCCCGTCGTCAGTCAGTTCGCCCGCTTTTGGTGGCGCCTACGCGTTTCAACCAGGCCCAGGACGTTGCCGACAACTTCAAGGCCGGCAAAGCCGTAGCCATGGACCTCGCCGATTGCGATGGCGACTTGGCTCGCCGACTCATCGATTTCTCCAGTGGCCTTTGCTACGGAATCGGCGGCTCGATGCAACGTCTTGAGCGTTCCTCGGTGTATCTCATCCTTCCTGTCGGGGTCGATGTGCCCGAGGAAGAACGAGCACTTCTGCTCGGTTCCGTCGACGAAGAATTCTGATTCACCACCGTGTGGGTCCTGATTCACTACATCGCGCAGATCTTTCTGCTGTGCCTTCTCGGTCGCATTGTCCTGAGTTGGTTCCCCCCGTCTGGTCCGGGGCCAGTCGAGACGCTCAGACGGGTTCTCTTCCGCATTACTGAGCCCGTACTGGGGCCCATTCGCGCCCTTCTGCCGCCGGTTCGTCTCGGCGGAATGGGTCTCGACCTCTCGCCGATGATCGTGTTCATTGGCCTGGAAATTCTTCTGGCGTGGTTGCCGGGCTGAGCCTGCTTCAAAGGCGTTGACACTTGGGCGGCGTTCGGCCGATACCATCGCCGCCATGGAAACCACTCCCGGAACTCCCCATCTTCTTACTGACGTTCGCTTCTCTGTCAGCCGCAAGGGATACGACCCCGACGAGGTCGACAACTTCCTTGAGCGTGTCAGTGCTGCGGTTGCGCAGTTGCAGGACAAGCTTCGTCAGGCAACGGCTTCAGCCGAAGCGGCCGAGACCCGCGCCGCCGATGCAGTTCGTAACGAGAGCCGCCTTCAGGCTCGAATCGCCGAACTCGAATCGGGTGTTGCCGCGGCACCGACACCGGCCGTTGTTGCGCCGATCCGCTCCGTCGATCCCACGATCGAAGCCGATCAAGCATCGTCCGTTCTTGTGATGGCGCAACGCACCGCCGACGCAACCGTCAATGAAGCACGCACGAACGCTGCGCAAATGCTTTCCGAGTCCGAGGTCGAGGCCAGCCGAATTCTTTCGGCCGCCAAGGCCCAGGCCGATGAAGCAATTCGTGACCTCGACAAGACTCGTCGCGAACTCGCCGCCGATAATGCAGCACTCGATGCGTTCCTTTCCGAACAGCGCGCAGTGATCGCTAACGGACTTTCTCGAATCCAGGCCGTTCTCGACGATCCGGCTGCGCTCCGAGTCGGAACTCCGCCAGTCGAACTCACAACTCCTGCAGTGGACCCTGCACCGGCCCCTGCTGCCTTCTCAGCCCCAGAACCGGCTCCTGCTCCCGAACCCGAACCCGAGGTCTTCCAGCCGATCCTGGCCGAAGACACCGGCTGGAACCCTGAACCGGCCCCGACGTCTCTCTTCGTTGACGAAGAGGTTGATGGTGGTCCAGCAACTGCTGCGGTTCCGGTTTTCGACGATGAGTTCCTCGCCGAAGACGATGACGATGCCGATGCGGCAATGCGTCGTTTCTTCGACGCAGACTTCGACGACGATCGTCGCTGAACCTGCGCAACAAACTCGCACAACGATCGGGGCTCTTCATCTTCGGATGAGGGGCCCTGTTTCGTTTTCAGAACGCAGAAGCGGTGAACGTTGCGTCAGTCGATGCGATTGATAGCGATAGCGATCGCAGCGCCGTCGATCTCGATTGATCGGTCGCCGCTTCCGAACTCGATGGAACGAGCAAGGATTTCGGTTGTGATCGTTTCGCGGTGCGTTTCGATGACGGCGCGCAGGTTGTCGTCGGCATCGATTGTGACTGCGATGCGGTCGGCGATTTCAAGACCAGCGCTCTTACGTGCATCGTTCAGTGCACGAACGAGTTCGCGGGCGGTGCCTTCTGCACGAAGCTCATCGTTTAGTTCAAGGTCGAGAGCAACAGCCCATCCGTCATCTTCGACGAGAGCGAGGTCGGCATGCTTTTCGGCGCGGACTTCGACCTCTTCAGCGGTGAGGCGTTCGCCGGCAATTTCGATCCAGCCGTTCTCGGCGAGTTGTAATTGGAGTGCAGAACCATCGGCATCGGCCAGAGCAGCTTTGATCTCGTTGACACGAGGGCCCAGACGAGGACCAAGCAGGCGGAAGTTGGGGATGACGGTCCAGCCCATGAGGCCGGAGAGCGAATCGAGTCGCTCGAGGGATTTCACGTTGAGCTCGGCCTCGATCTCGGCCTCGATAGCTGCGTCGAGGTCGGTGCCTCCGTGAAGAAGTAGAGCCCGAGCCAGAGGCTGACGGACTTTCATCTTTGCGTCGGTGCGGGCTGAGCGACCCAAACTCACGAGACGTCGAGCGGCGTCCATCTGTTCGGCGAGTGACGCGTCGTGGCGACCCTTGGCCGTGGGCCAGTCGGTGAGGTGCACGGACTGAGCATCGGTGAGTGTTGTGTAGATCTCGTCGGCCAAGAACGGACAGAACGGTGCGAGTACCTGGGCGATGGTCGTGAGGCATTCGTAGAGAGTTGCGTGCGCGGCAGCGTCGCTCGACTTCCAGAACCGGGGACGGCTGCGACGCACGTACCAGTTGGACATGTCGTCGACGAACTTTGCAATGCGCCCAGAGCCGCCAAGGGCATCGAAGTTCTCGAGCGCAGCAGTAACGGAAGCGACGGTGTCGTCGAGCTCGGAAAGAATCCAACGATCGAGAACGTGTGTGGGAGCCGCCTGATTTGCCTCGGGCTGCCATCCGTCGAGATCGGCGTAGGTCGCGAAGAAGGAGAACACGTTCCAGAGCGTGAGCAAGGTTTGGCGAGTTGCTTCACGAATGCCGTCGGGGAAAACGCGCCTTGGGGTCCAGGGTTGTCCGGACGAGAAGAAATACCAGCGCAACGCGTCGGCGCCCAATGTGTCGAAAATGTCGAACGGTGCGATGACGTTGCCGCGTGACTTCGACATCTTCTGCCCGTTTTCATCGACGATGAGGGCAAGGCAGACGACGTTCTTGTAGGGCGTTGAATCGAAGACCAGAGAGTTAACGGCAAGGAGTGAATAGAACCAACCGCGGGTTTGGTCGATGGCTTCGCAAATGAAATCAGCCGGGAATGCGCCGGTAAATGAATCAGCATTTTCGAATGGATGATGGCGTTGGGCTGACGGCA
>CANGMY010000152.1 GCA_947455015.1 Microthrixaceae bacterium
AATGGCGGGTGGTCAGGTCTCATGACTGGTGCGCTCGAAGTGAAGACCGAAGGTTCGTACAGAATCGCGTCGGGCAATTCGGACGCTCAGGTGCGCGTCAACAACGTCCTCTGCGTTGACGGAGCTTGCGATGCGATGCCGTTGTCGAAAGGGCGCCACTCGATCCGTGTCGATCTGTTGTCTTCGACATCGGAGGCCTCAATGGATATCACTTGGTCTGGTCCTGATACCGGTGGTGTGTCGCAGTCCATTCCTACGAGCGCGCTGCGTCCGCAGTACGGCTATGTCACGACCACAAAGGTGAATGACCCGCAGGCGACACGTGCGATTAGTGAGAACGTCTCGCGCTCGTCCTATGAGGCGCCGGCCTCGGGTCGCATTTCGTCACGCGTGAACCAGGCGGGCTCGAAGATGACGTTCGCTTACGAAGGCAACAAGAGTGGAAGCGGTGCGTGGCAACGCCAGACCGCTGTGACGAGCGCGACCGGAGCCTCCTACACCTATACCTATTGGGGCGACAAGGAATCCGTGAAGTCAGCGTGTCCGGGCGCGAAAGCCGCGAATCAGGCGGGCGGATCGAAATCGGTCAGCGCACCCGGTGTCGATGGCGGCACGGGACCGACCACGACGAAATGGTTTGACGCTGCCGGGCGCGTCGTGGCAACACAGGCTCCGGGTGGCGCAATCGCGTGTGTGACCTTTGGAAAGGGGGGGCAGCTCGCCTCCACCGAGGTCGTCGGAATGGGAAGCACGCAGAAGGCCGTCACCAATTTTGCCGTGGGTGGCAATCCGCTCGTTCAGGAAACGACCGAGACCGATGGCAACGTGGTCACGACGACAAGGACGGAGAAGGATCTACTGGCGCGAGTTGTTCGCACCGTGGATCGATTCGGCGTCGAGACCAATTATGTCTACGACCAGCGGACCGGTGGAGTGGCAACTACGACCACGACTGCCCCTGGTGCGGTTCCCGTTCTGGAGTCGAACACCTATGACGCACGCGGCTGGTTGATAGCGACGGCAGTGAACGGCAGAACTACTTCCACGATGAGCTACAACACCGATGGAACGGTGGCGTCGGTGACTTATGGCAACGGGGCTAAGAGCGTCGTTGGGTACAACGAGCAGAACCGGGCGGTGTCGCTGCAATGGTCGACACCGTCAGGCGCGTTTGCTTCGACTCGTGAAATCTCCTCGGGTGGGAACATCTCGACCGAAACGCTTAGCGCACCCTCGGGATCTTCGACGTTCTCCTATTCCCGTGACTCGAACAACCGCTTGTCGGCTACGTCGGTGACAGCTGGTCTGGTGCCGGCTGCGAAGTCCTGGGCATGGACCTTCGACGATGCGTCGAATCGCTTGAGCCAGAAAGTCATTACCAATGGCGCAGTCACGGGCGACTACGTCTACGCCTACAACAGCGCATCGCAGCTGACGTCGACATCGGATCCGGCCGCTTCGGCAGGCATCACCTACGACGATCGCGGGAACGCGACAAAGATCGGACCAGATTCATTCACCTATGACAACGCCAATCGCCTTGTTTCCTCAACCGATGGAACAATGACAGTTGGGTACGAGTTGGGTGTCGACGGGGTCGTGATTGCAAAGACCACCACCGGTGGTCAGGGCGCTGGAACGATCCAGTTCTCGGCCAGTGGAGTGTTGCTTGATGGTGATGCCAAGCCGATGAACCAGCAGATCGACCTGCCTCTCGGCGTCACGATGACGTTCCCCTTGTCGAGTGCTTCACCGGCACAGTGGCAATTCACCACGCTCGGTGGCGATCTGTTCTTTGTCACCGACGACGCCGGGGCCCTAAAGGGAACGGCTCAGGCGTTCGATCCCTATGGTCAGGTCCTGACCGCGCCGAATCCAGCGCAACCCTCATTGCCCAACACCACGTTCGAGGCGGCGACTGGCAATGAGACCGAAGCGCTCAAGACGACCTATCAATTGATGGGTGCACGTGTCTACATTCCTGCGCTCGGTCGATTCGCGCAGCTTGATCCCGTTATCGGTGGTTCTGCGAATGGTTATGACTATGCCAACCAAGATCCCATCGCGAATTCAGACCCGAGTGGAAACCAAACGGACAGTTGGCTGGCCACCGGCCTGACCGCACTCGCTTCATGCGCTCTGGCCGCACTCGTGCCTGCCTATGGCGCTCTCGTCGGAGTGTTGGCCGGCGCAGCCGTGGGTGCCGTCGTCGCCGGGGTATCGCTTGCGATCGAGTTTGCGATCACGGGGGATACTGACTTCTCCGGTGTTCGCATTGGACTGTCGATCCTCGCCGGCGCTGCCGGCGGCGGCATCAGGGGCCGCATCCAATGGTCACGAGCTCAGAACCGTGCGGCAGGAAACCCGGCAGCGCCAGCTGCTGCGCAACCCCCGGCGCTCCCGCGTCAGAATCTTCGCGAGCCGTTCCAGTCCTACTACAACGATCAATACGCCCGTGGTCTCGCCGAGTACAACAATCAGGCCAATCCGCTTCTGACCGGTCAATTGCTCTTCGGCATCGTCGAGACGAACGCAGCCAGGGCAGCCGCCCGAGCCGCAGAGTACGCCGATCGATACGCGATCGTGCGAACGAACGGGTTCATCCGCTATTTCAATAGGCGAATGCAGCAAAGAGCCATGATTGGGGTGGGAAGAAGCACCGTGGGCTCGTCGGCAGCCGGGAACTCCGTCCGCGGTTCGGGAGACCTCGGCAGCGTGGGCAGCTTCTTCGATTGACCGATGTCCGGGGCCTGACCGGATCGGCCACGCCGTCCATCAACAACATCTGTCAACAGCGTTGACCTCTTTCCTGTTAGGGTCGCGCCTCGTACCATCACCGCATCATGGAGTCCTCAATGCGTCGTCTCACTCTTTCTGTTGTTGCTATTGGGTTGTCATTGGCCTTGATGGCTTCGGCGTGTTCTTCGTCTGATTCGAGTCGCAATGCGGCCGCCGGTGAAGCCGGTGATCCGACGACGCTCGCAGCATTGTCGGCCGGTACTGGCTCAGGTGAACGCGTGCCGATGTACTTCGGTGCGGTGGTAACGCCAAGTTCGTGGGTGTCGTCTTCGCTGTCGCCGACGCTGAGTGTTCCGGGTGCAACGGGCGCGTGGACATTCACGCTTAGTGACCTGAGCGATGGCAAGAGTGCATTCGGCACAAGGACATATGCCGAGTCGGGCACTAGTGCGCGAGTGCCCTTGGGTGCCGGCCTTGAACAAGGCAAGGTCTACACGTGGAAGGCAACCAGCGATGGGCAGAACCCCGTTGGTGGTTCCTTCACCGTCGATCTGCAGATGCCTGGTGTGCAGCAGATCGATTCCGTTGGTGGAGTGAACGTTTCGCTCTCTTCCGGTGAGGCATCGATCGGATGGTCTTCGCATGCCATGGGCTCGCTGCCCGGTACGGTCGGATTCGGCGTGCAGTTCCAGGCGTCGAACGCGGCGGAACCGGGATTGCCGGCCGGTTGGAGCCTGCAGGCAGCATCGAGCTTCCCCTACACGCGTCTGAACCAGTGGCCCGATGGCAGTGTCGGTCTCATTGGCACGAACGGAACAGTGGCGAACTATCGCGAAGGTGCTGGCGGATCGTTCAACCCCGTGCAACTCGGAACCAGCGATCTCAATAGCAACGGTCTCGCGCCGGTGCTCCTGAAGAATGCCGATGGCACGTTCTCGGTGACGACCAAGAGTGCAACTGCAGTGTTCGCCCTCGAAGGCGATACCGGTGTGGGATATCTCTCGAGTGTTTCCGGAAAGGACAACCCGATGCTCGGCCAGAAGTGGTCGGGTGGGCGCATCCAGTCGGTGTCTGATCCGGTTTCTGGCCGCGAGATCACATTTGTGTATGGCGGCGGCAGCTGTCCGAAACCAACGAGTGGTTTTGTTGCGGCTCCGAACGGCATGTTGTGTCAGGTGAAGTTCTGGGACGGTTCAACCTCCGCGGTGTATTACGTCGACGTGCCCGGGATTGGCGCGTCGATTGGTCGTCTTGTCGACTACCCGGAAGCGAAGGGTGACGGTGCAAGTGTTTTCGACATCGCGTATGACGCTGCCGGCCGTGTTTCTCGCACGCGTTCGCCACTCGTCGCGTCGGCAGCTGCGTCGAATGTCATTGGTGCTGACGACGCGCAGTACTGGTCGACGGTCACCTACACCCCTGAAGGCAGAGTCGAATCGATGACCGAACCGGCGCCAACTGCCGGCGCAACGCGTTGCACGCGTTTCTATAACTATGCGAGCGCGCAGTTCACATCGGTCACCGATTCGTGCTTCGGCGGGCAGATCAAATCAATTGTGTTCGACCCGACCACGTTCTTCACGATCTCGGCAACGAATTCGTCGGGATTCGAAATGCGCAACGAATGGGATTTCGCTTCGGGTCAGTTGTTGTCCTCGACTGACTACTCCGGACTCACCACGGTGAACCGTTACGAGGGCGGCAACATCGTGCAGTCGTGGGGACCCACTAAGGGAGCCATCTCGAATTCGCAGACCAC
>CANGMY010000153.1 GCA_947455015.1 Microthrixaceae bacterium
GACGGCGGCAAGAGCGCAGGCGCAAAGGTCGTCAACCGTCACGTTGAAGAGCGTGAAGGACCGTCACTCGACGAAGCCGCAATCGTGGTGTCGGGTGGTCGTGGTCTTGGCGAACAAGACAAGTACGCCCTCGTCGAAGAACTGGCCAAACTTCTCAGCGCTGCCCCGGGTGCATCCCGAGCCATCGTCGATGCTGGCTGGGTTCCTTACAGCTACCAGGTCGGCCAGACCGGCAAGGTCGTCAAGCCCACCGTGTACATCGCTGCTGGTATTTCCGGCGCCACTCAGCACATGGTCGGCATGAAGGGCTCGAAGAACATCATCGCCATCAACAAGGACGCCGAAGCCCCGATCTTTGCGGTCAGCGATCTCGGCATCGTTGGTGACGTTCACAAGGTTCTGCCGCAGCTCATCGAGGCCCTAAAGGCTCGCTGATCTTCAGCACTGCAGTGTGCAAACGCCCCGGTCATTGGCCGGGGCGTTTGTCGTTTTGAGATGTGATTGCCTGACAGACTGAGTATCTACAACTGATGGAGACCACTGTGTTCGCACTTTTCGATTCGATCTTCGGACTTCCTGGTCATCCATTGTTGGTGCATGCGGCGGTGGTGCTTGTTCCGCTCACCGCGATCGGAACAATCGTTATGGCGTTTTGGCCAGCGGCTCGCAATCGAATTGGTTGGATTACCGCGGTTATGGGTGTTGTCGGTTTCTTCTTCGCGTACTTTGCAAAGCAAAGCGGTGAATCGCTTCTTGAAACGGTCCGCGTTACCGCAGCAGTGAAGTCGCACGCTGAAATGGGGGACCAAGGTGTGATCGGTGCGTTCCTCGTTGGCGGAAGTGCGTGCTCGCTCATGCTGTTTGATCAATTTGTGAAAGAACGGGCAAAGCGAAACCTGCCCGAACTTTCGATTACTCGACCGCTTCGCACACTCATCGGAGTTTTTGCCGTAGTGCTCTGCATTTTCGGCAGCGTGTTGGTGATCAACGTCGGGCATAGTGGCGCAAAGGCGACGTGGGAGAACAAAGACATTGCACCGACGGTCACCTACAACGGCGATTGACGTTGATCAGATGAGCGGCCACGGGTAGCGGTGGCCGCTTTCATCGATTGGAAGCACGCCTTCGCGAATCAGTGCCCGAGCTCGGCCGAGCACAGCGTCTTGCTCGAATGTGCCGAGCAACCCTTTCACCGCATCGTTCAGACCGTTGTCGACGAGCGACTGCAAGTCTGCAAGAAGTTCGTCGTCGATCTCTTCGCCGCCGAAATCCCAGATGACTGTGCGAAGTTTGAATTCGGCATGGAATGAAAGACCGTTGTCGATGCCCCAAATATGGCCATCGGCATCGATCAAACAGTGACCGCCTTTGCGGTCGGTGTTATTGCAGACGAAGTCGAAGACCGCCATACGTTGCAACTGATCGTGGGTTTCTTCGTCTTCGAGCATCGTGAAGTAGTGCTGCTCAAAATCGGCGTCGATGAAATGTTGCACTGAACCAATGCCATGGGGTGCGTTCTCCCGCCCGACGGTGAACGGAACAACGTCCCAACCAAGCGCATGACTGAGTTCATACGCAGCAACTTCCCGCTTCCAAAGTCCGTCGGGGAAGTCCCAAAGAGGTCGTTCGCCGATGTGTGGCTTGTAGATCACTCGAGTTGAGCGCTCGTCAAGCGTTGCTTCTGCGAGAAATGTGGCATTCGAACTCCACGGCATTCTTCCGATGAGTTCAATTTCGCCATTGGTGATGATGGCGTCGACGTTGTCGCCGCCGTTTGAGTCGTTTAATTCAGACGCGGACAAGGGTGGCCACCCGGATCCATCGGACGACCACACAGCCTGCAGGCTGGTCGTCCGGCTCGAACAAGGTCGTTCCCGACGGCGATGAATGCGGCGACCTGCGCGCGCGAAAGTCGGAAACGGGCCGAGGCGGGATCGAATCCGAAATCCTCATCGAACGCTTCGTCGGAGAGCTCGTCGAAGTCGGGGAGTTCTTCCGCAACGATGACGAGTCGGTCATCGTCTTCTTCGTAGGCAACGGCAAGACCACCAACTGTCCATTGCATATCGAGCGGAGGGTTTGCCGATGCTGGCGCAACGAATTGACCGGGGTGGATCGCAGGAAGATCGGTCAGGATTCCATCGAGGTATTCGCACAATGCGGCGACTTGCTGTTTTTCAAGTTTGAACGAAACGCTTCGGCCGGCATCGCTGGCTTGAATAAAGAACGTTCGTCGTCCGGGTTCACCGAATACGCCGGGAACGACATAGTCAGGATCCATGAACTCCCAGGACTCGCTCACGAGATTCCTAATTTTGAGAGGTCGTCGCCAGTGGAATTGACGGTGAGGACTGCAGGTCCCGACGACGTGTAGAGAATCGCTGAAATCGAACATGGCGAAATCACGATGCGCTGAAAAAGGTCGAGGTGAGTGCCGAGTGCTTGCGCAACTGCAGCCTTGATCGGATCAGCATGCGAGACCGCGACGATTGTTTGTCCTGGGTGCTTGGCGACAAGTCCGTCGATGGCGCCGACCATGCGGGTCTGCATTTCAGCGAACGATTCACCATTCGGAAAACGAAAGCCGCTGGGGTAGCGCTGCACAGTTGTCCACTCGGGAAGCTTTCGGAGCGCGTCGAGCTTCTTGCCAGTCCAGTCGCCGAAATCGCATTCGAGGAGACCGCGATCGATCTGGACTTTGAGCTTTCGCTCGCGCGCGATTGGTTTGGCGGTTTCGCGGGTGCGTTCGAGGGGCGAGGCGTAGATCGCTGAAACCTTTGCGAGCTTGGCGATTCGAGTGGCAGCAGCCTCGGCTTGGGCAATGCCGGAGTCGGCAAGGTGCAGGCCTCGGGCCCGCCCGGGAAGCGTGGTTCCTGTGGTCGGGGTCTGCCCGTGGCGAACGAGCAGAACGAGAGTGGGAGCAGGGGCAGATCGCTTACGGGCCATGGGAGAGAGAGCCTACCGAGCCTCCTTGGCCGATGGACCGGTCGGGCGACCGTTGGTGGTTAATGTCGGCGGACCGAGAGGCACCGGCTACGGTGGCGACCGCCTGCCGCCGCCCCCCAGTCGATGCGGCATCAAGTTCATGAGGATGGTCAGCACGATGTTGGGACGACGAGTTGGCGCAGGTGCTGTTGCTCTTGCCCTAGTGGCAATGATTGGTCTGAGCGGTTGCAAGCAGGACAACACGCCGAAGGCCTACAACACGCTGACCGAGCAGAACTTCGTGGAACTGTGCACGAACCATCTCTACGAATCCACCGGCGATCTCACTGATTCCACATCAGGTAACGCCGCTCCTTCGCTTGATCCCGCGCTCAAGTCCACGGGTACGACAATCAAGTCCGGCATCGATGCGCTTTCGCAGGATCAGTGCCTGTGTCAGTACCAGGTTTTCGTGAATCAGATCCCGGTCAATAAATCAGCAGCGCAGGCCGGTTACTCCGGTCCGAATTTCACTGATCTCAACTCAAAGTTGAAGACCGATCCCGAAACTGCATGGGCAACGCTGCCGGACAGCGTCACGACAGCGCTCAAGACGTGCGTGAGTACCAATGGTCAGGCTTCGCCATCGACTGACTCGACGACAACGACGTCTGCTGCACCCACAACGACAGTCGCAGGCTGATCGTTCGCAGTACTACTTCGCTGCTGGCTTCTTCTTTTCTGGAAGCCCCAGACGAACTTCCGTTTGGGCCCATTGCGGCCAACGAGAGCGACTCTTCTCGGCGAGTTTGCGCATGAGTGCAATCGCTCCGGGATCTTCGTCGCCGGGGCGTGCTTCGATTGAACCATCGGCGATCATTCGCTGAATGATTTCGCGGCCGACATCAGTTCGAACGATGGTGAGTGTCCAGTCATTGTCCTTGCCGATGCCGCCGGTGGAAATGTCGGCATGTTCTGCTGCGAAATCGGGGCAGTGGTTGCAGCCTTCGCGCGTCCAGTCGTGACATTCCTTGAGGTTGACCTCGTGGTAGCCGCCATCGCGCGTCCAGATTTGGAAGACACCCTTGATGTTCATCTTGGTGATTTCCGCTTTGGGGATGCAGTACTTCGCCTCGAACAGTTCCTCGAAGATCGCGTCGTCGAAGGTCTTCGAACAAAGCAGACCAATGTTGAACACGATTGGCTTGGAAATTTTGCCGATCTTGCGTGACCACATCACCGGAGCGATTGACGACTGACAACTCATGCCGACGAGTGCGAGGCGCTTGAGGCCGCGTTCTTTTGCTTCGTCCATCGCAAGTGTGTTGGCCGAGTAGGTGTAGCGGCTGCCCGCGCCAGCAAGTACTTCTTCACGATTCGTCGCCACGCCAGGAATGGCTTTCCAAGTCGCAGCGTCGCCGCCTTCGAGGTAGGACGTGAGCGCGCCATCGATGTAGTCGTTGTCGAGCGCCCAAATCAGAAGCGCCGAGACCAAGCCACCGTCTTGGCCCATGCGGTGCACCATGTCGTCCGATGCGCGGGTGAGAAGAATGTCGCTGTA
>CANGMY010000154.1 GCA_947455015.1 Microthrixaceae bacterium
GCTCATTCTCGGTGTCGCTGCTGCCAACTCCGGACGAACCGCAATTCTCACTGCGGGTGTTGCAGGACTTACTGCGGGGGCGCTTTCTATGGGCCTCGGCGAATTTGTCTCGGTCAGTTCTCAGCGCGACATAGAAGACGCAGATATCGCCAAAGAGGTGTGGGAATTAGAGAACACACCGGAGCGTGAGCTCGCTGAACTCACTGCCATTTATCAAGAGAAGGGCTTGAAGCACGATCTTGCCCGCCAGGTCGCTGTCGAACTCACTGCCCATAACGCTCTCGGAATCCACCTCATCGAGGAACTTGGTTTCACCGAATCCACCCGCGCACGGCCCGTTCAGGCCGCTTGGTCATCGATGGCGTCATTTGCAATCGGAGCAGCGCTACCACTTCTCGCCGCCACATTCGCGCCGAGTGGTGCTCGAATTCTCACGACGCTGCTCGTCTCCGTGCTTGCCCTGATCGCCCTCGGCTACGCCGGAGCGCGAGCCGGCGGGGCGGCACCGTTGCGTCCGATGCTTCGGGTGGTCGGTGGCGGCATCATTGCCATGGCCGCAACCATGGCCATAGGCAAACTTTTTGGTGCCGCAGTCGGCTGACCGCTACTTCACGATTGATCGCAGAAGGTTGACCATTTCCAGGCCGGTGCGAACGCATTCTTCGCCCTTGTTGTCATCGTCGGACGAACGAGCCAGTGCTTGTTCAAGGTTCTCGGTTGTGAGAACACCAAAGATCACCGGAACGCCTGTTGCCAACTGGACATCCATGATTCCGCGCGCACATTCGCCGGCAACGAAGTCATAGTGAGATGTCTCGCCGCGAATTACGGCACCAAGGCACACGACCATGTCGACCTTGCCGCTATCGATGAGACCCTTTGCGGCCATCGGCGCTTCGTAGGCACCTGGCACCCACACCTGAAGTACATCGGTTTCCGAGACGCCGTGCACGGCGAGTGCATTTTCAGCACCCTCAATGAGGCGATTCGTGATGTGATCGTTCCAGCGCCCACACACCAACCCGACGCGAATTCCAGAACCGTCGACGTTGCTCGTGAGCGAGTTCGCAGCGCGGAAATTCGAAGACATCAGTCGAGCCCTTCAAGAATGTGTCCCATCTTTTCGCGCTTCGTGCGCAGATAGGCGATGTTCTCTGGATTCGGAATGGTTTCCAACGGAACGCGTTCGACGATGTCGAGACCGAATCCATCGAGGCCACCGTATTTCGAAGGATTATTTGTAAGCGCACGCATCGTGGTGATTCCCAAGTCCACAAGGATCTGAGCTCCGATGCCGTATTCGCGTGAATCGATCGGAAGCCCAAGGCTTACGTTTGCTTCGACGGTGTCTTGACCAGCGTCCTGGAGTGAGTAGGCGCGGATCTTGTGGCCGATTCCAACACCACGACCTTCGTGCCCACGCAGGTAGACAACGACGCCAAGGCCTTCGTTGTCGATCAGTTCCATTGCCTTATCGAGTTGGATGCCGCAGTCGCAACGAAGTGAACCGAAGACATCGCCGGTGAGGCATTCAGAGTGCACGCGAACCAACACATTGTCTTGGCCTTGAACAGCACCCTTGACCATTGCGATGTGCTGCTGACCGTCAAGCACATTCTCGTAGACATAACACGTGAAATCGCCCCAATCCGTTGGGATTCGAGCTTCGGAAACTCGCTTCACCAACTTTTCGGTCTGACGGCGGTAACGAATCAATTCCGCGATCGAAATGAGAAGGAGGTCGTGTTCCTTGCAGAACTCAACAAGGTCGGGGACGCGCGCCATGGTGCCATCGTCATTGACGATTTCGCACAACACACCCGACGGGAACATGCCCGCCATGCGAGCAAGATCGACCGCTGCTTCGGTGTGGCCTGCGCGCTTCAGCACGCCGCCTTCGGCATAACGCAACGGGAAGATGTGACCGGGACGGGCAAGATCGCCAGGGCGAGTCTTGGGGTCGATGAGAGCCTGAATTGTCGCGGCGCGGTCGGCAGCAGAGATACCGGTTGATGTGTCGTGGCGGTAATCGACTGAATAGGTGAACGCGGTGCGCTGTGCTTCGGTGTTATCCCGAACCATGAGCGGAACTTCAAGTTCGTCGAGACGTTCGCCAGTAAGCGGCGTGCAGATCACACCTGACGTATGGCGCACGAAGAATGCGATCTTCTCTGCGGTGGCCGATTCGGCGGCCATGATGAGATCGCCTTCGTTCTCGCGGTCTTCATCGTCGACAACGACAACGATTTCACCGCGCGCGATTGCTGCGACTGCATCGGGGATGGTCGCGAAATACTCGGACCAATCGGAACGTTCCTGTGTGGACATCAGTCCTCCTCGGACCGGGTGAGAGAAGCAAGTTGCGCCTCGATGAGACGCTCGGTGTACTTGGCCATGACATCGACCTCGAGGTTGACCGGAGAGCCGGGACCTTTCTGGCCAAGCGTGGTAACCGCCGACGTGTGCGGGATGACTGCGACCGTAAAGCCGTCGTCGAGTGGTTTCACAACCGTGAGGGAAATTCCGTCGACAGTGATCGAACCCTTTTCGACGACGTAACGAAGTAACGCTTCAGGCATTCGAATCTGCAGGTCGGGAACGCCCTGAACAATTTCGCCGACTGCATCGACGTGACCCTGAACAAGGTGACCGCCAAGGCGATCTTCTAAACGAACGGGACGCTCAAGATTGACTGGGTCGCCTGCAGAAAGGGCGCCGAGATTGGTCCGGTTGTAGGTCTCGTCGCTGACGTCGGCATCCCACCAACCCGCAGCGGTATCGAACCCGACGATGGTGAGACAGCAGCCATTGACAGCGGTGGAATCACCAATCGTGGCGCCTTCGAGGACCTTCGTGCAGTTGATCCGGAGGCGCGAGCCATCACGCGATGCCACGGTGCCAAGTTCTTCAACGATTCCGGTGAACATGATTAGGCCTCGATCTCCAGCCTGAGATCGTCCCCCACCCGGGCCACGTCCACAATTCGACCCCGCCAAAGCTGGTCGATCGTGGGAGCACCAGGACCCGAAAAGAGGCCGATGGCGTCGTCCCCACCGAAAAATGCCGGTGCCACGTAGAGGACATAGCGATCGACCAATCCGGCCTCGTGGAAAGCCTGGGCCACCGTGGCGCCGCCTTCGACCATGAGTTGGAGGATTCCACGGGCCCCGAGATCATCAAGCACAGCGCCGAGATCTCCAGACATCTCGAGGCAAGGGCGCATCGCTGCAGCCTCGGGGGCGGAGCCGAGAACGATTCTGAGCGGTTCTGTGTCGTCTGGACCACGCTCGGATTCGGGCAAGCGCACCGAAAGCGAGGGGTTGTCGGACCGCACGGTGCCCGCTCCGACGAGGATCGCATCGCTATCTGCACGGAGCCGATGCGAATCGAGGCGAGCGTCATCGCTCGTGATCCACTGCGAGCTGCGATCGGGTGCCGCCGTTCGACCGTCGAGTGTGGATGCCAACTTAAGAACAACAAAAGGTCGGCCGGTCGATCGGTGGTGGAGATACGGCGCCAATTGGTGAGAGACCTCATCGGCGCGGCACCCAACTTCGACGTCGATACCAGCCGCACGCAGCCGATCGATGCCCTGGCCGGCCACCTTTGGGTCTGGATCGACAAGCGCGATCACCACGCGGGCCACACCAGCGCTGATGATGGCATCGGCACATGGCGGGGTGAGTCCGTGATGCGAACAAGGTTCAAGCGTCACATACAGCGTCGAACCCCTTGCCGCCTCACCGGCTGCGGCCAATGCGACGACTTCTGCGTGAGAGCCAGTACGGCCGTCGGTGGCACCTTCGAAGCCGGCGTGCTCAGAATTCTCGGCGGGAACCACAACTGCTCCGACCCACGGACGTGGCGCGACTCGGCGACGAACCGTGGCCGCGGCGTTGATCGCCTGGCCCATCCGGGCCTCGTCAGTGGTTGTGATGGCGATAGATGACGATCGTACCGGCTGTGGCCGGCTGCTCTTCAGTCCACAATCAGGTCGGCAACGCTGTGCGCTGGGAGTTCAGTCGCCCGACAGCAGGCGAATCGCATGTGGAATGACGTCGAGGACTGCCTCAAGACATTCAATCGTTCCGGCGGTAGAGCCGGGAGTATTGAGAATCAGCGCCTGACCTCGGGTGCCGGCGGCTCCACGAGAAAGACGGCCAAGTGGATTCACTCCCCTCATCGCTTCGGCGAGACCTGGTGCCTCGCGGTCGAGCACCATCTTCGTTCCTTCAGGAGAGAGATCCCGAGGACCGAATCCGGTGCCACCGGTCGAGATGATGAGTCCGTTGAATCCATCGGACATCTCAAAGATCGCTTCGCCGACCGTCTGAATCCCATCGGCAACGACGCGGTGTTCAACAACGTCGAAACCTTCCGACGTCAGACGCTCAACGAGGGCTCGACCACTTTTGTCGTCGCGGGTTCCGGCGGCGACGCCATCGGAAACAGTCAGGACTTTGGCC
>CANGMY010000155.1 GCA_947455015.1 Microthrixaceae bacterium
GACTTCGGTCGCACGCGAGCCGACACCTACGATTACGGGACTCGGATCGACCGGGTGTTGGAGGACGGACATGTTTCTCGGTGAGGATCTTCTGCCGTGGTTGGTATTGGCCATCGGTGGAGCGCTCGCGGTTGGAACCGTCCTCGCCCTGGTTCGGCCACCGAAGGAACACGAAAGCGGCGATCTTGCGCGACCTCCGTTGGCTCGCAGCGTTGTCATGATCGCACTCGGCTCCATTGCTGCAATCTGGGGCATTGCCTCGTTGCTCGCCTGAACGGACGACCAATGACGACCGCTGAACTTTCTGTCTTGACGCTGCAGTGTCCCGACCAACCGGGGATCGTTGCCGCAGTTGCGAATCTGATTGCTGATGTGGGCGGAAATATCGCGAATGCGGATCAGCACACTGATCGTGATTCTGCGGTTTTCCTTCAGCGCATCGAAATTGATGGGGCAGTGGATTGGGCCGCCTTCGACAGCGGGCTCGCGCAACTCATTGAACGCTTCTCGATGCAGCACACATTGCATCGCCCCGGAACTCGCGATCGAGTGGTCATCGCATGTTCTGCGGAGTTGTACTGCGCGGCAGATCTTCTGACTCGCGCATCGCTCGGCGAACTCGACGTTGATGTCGTTGCAATCGTGTCGGACAAACCGGCAGCTGGAGAACTTGCTGCACAGCACGGAATTCCCTTCCGGCTGGTCGTTGGTGGTCTTGCCGGCGATGCTCGTGCAGCGCAAGAGGCGGCGTTTGCTGAAGTGCTCGATGAGCTTGAACCCGACCTTGTGGTGCTGGCCCGTTACATGCGGATCCTCCCTGAATCCATCACGCTGCGCTGGAACGGTCGGATGATCAACATTCACCATTCGTTCCTTCCAGCTTTTGCAGGGGCGAAGCCGTACCACCGCGCTCACCAACGCGGCGTGAAGTTGATTGGTGCGACGGCGCACTACGTCACCGCTGAACTCGACGCCGGCCCGATCATTGCTCAGGGCATTACGGCAGTGAGTCATCGCGATGAGGTCGAAGATCTCGTGCGCAAGGGCCGGGACGTGGAACGCACCACACTCGCCAACGCAGTTCGATTGCACCTCGAGCACCGAGTGCTGGTGTGGGACAACCGCACCTGCGTGTTCGCCTGAAACTCGTCAGGACCTGATCTGAGTTTTCTTGTGCAACCTTGCTGCGGGCGTGGTCGAATGTGAGCCGTCTTCGAGGGGGAGTGCAATGAGCAACGTGTCGAACTGGGTGGCACCGCTCGCCGGTGTCCGGGTTATCGAAACCGGCGAAGGTATTGCAAGTGGTTACGCCGGCAAGTTATTTCGCGACGCCGGTGCCGAAGTGATCAAGGTTGAACGCGCAAGCGGGGATCCCTTGCGTTCATGGTCGGCCACCGGCGCAGACCTTGGCGGCAAACCTGGCGCACTGTTTTCTTTTCTCGCAGCTGGCAAGCAATCGGTACTCGGCGAAGCGACCGATGCTTCTGTTCATGAGTTGCTGCTCACTGCAGATCTTGTCATCGACGATGGTTCCCTCGACGTCAACGTTCTGCATACAGCCGCACCCCGTTTGGTGATTTTGTCCGTCACACCCTTTGGCCTCACCGGACCATTGGCGAATCGTCCAGCAACCGATTTCATCGTGCAGGCTGAATGCGGATCAATCGCCGCTCGGGGCGCACCCGATCTTCCGCCGGTGCAGGCCGGAGCACGAACCTCAGAATGGGCAGCGGGTTTGTACGGGGCAGCAGCTGGACTGGCTGCGGTGCTGGGAGTCAAGAGTGGTGCCGATGGCGTTGTGATTGATGCGTCGTGGATGGAAGCGATGATGATTTCCACCAATCTCTTCTCTGATCCGATGTGGTCGTTGATGAAGGCGCTCATGGGTATTGATCCGCCCGGCGTCGCTCGCTCGGTCGAGACACCATCCATCTACCCCAGCGCCGACGGATGGATCGGTTTCAATACAAACGGCCCACAACATGCCGAAGCGTTCCTTCATCTCATTGAACGACCGGACCTCGTTGACGCGGGCTACGTCATGGCATCGACCCGAACGGCAAATCGTTTTGAGTTCGATGAATGGGTGCGCGCGTACACAACGAAGCACACAAGCGCCAAAATTCTCGAACGTGCGGGTGATTTGCGCGTGCCTACGGTGCGCGTGAACGACGGCCGCACCGTTCTTGACGAAGAACACCTCATTGCTCGCGAGTTCTTCGCACAGTCTGCCGATGGAAGATTTACTGCGCCGCGTCCGCACTACCGAATTCAGAACGAACGACCGCCGTTGGCGCAAGCAGCTCCTGAGCTTGGTGCTGACGTCACTGCCAGCCGTACAACTCGCGAACATCCCGCGGTGAATCGATCACGCCCGCTCGAAGGTCTCAAGATTCTTGATGTCACCTGTTGGTGGGCGGGACCTTCGAACACACAGATTTTGGCGGCGATGGGTGCCGATGTGATTCACGTTGAATCGATCGCGCATGCTGATCCGATGCGGTATGCCGCGGCGGTGATGTTCCTCGATCGTGAGCAGTGGTGGGAACTCAGTTCGTTCTATTTGGGAATCAACACAAATAAGCGCGGTATCACTCTTGATCTCAACAATCCCGATGGCGTTGCGCTTGCGGAACAACTGGTTGAGTGGGCCGACATCGTGGTGGAGAACTACACGCCGCGAGTCATGCCGAAGTTTGGCTTGAGCTGGGAACGCATCCATGAACTCAATCCACGCGCCGTCATGGTTCGTCAACCGGCATTCGGTCTCGACGGACCCTGGGCCGAGCGTGTGGGTTTCGCGCAGAACATGGAACAAATGGCGGGTATGGCATTCCTCACGGGCTACCGAGATCAGGAACCGCTTGTTCCCCGAGGACCGGGCGATCCGTTGGGCGGTGCGCACGCGGCATTTGCAACGCTCACGGCTCTGGCTCGTAGGGAAGCAACCGGTGAAGGCGTGCTCGTTGAAGTGCCGCTCATTGAAGGATCACTCAACATCACCGCTGAACCCGTCGTGGAATTCAGTGCCTATGGACGTCTGATGGAGCGCGACGGCAATCGTTCGGCGCATGTTGCACCGCAGGGTTTGTATTCGTGTGTCGGTGACGAGCAATGGCTCGCGTTGTCAGTGGCGACCGATGAGCAGTGGGGCGCGCTTGCGTCGGTGCTCGGGGATGACGACCTCACCACTGACGCGTCGCTGGCCACGCTTTCTGGTCGCCGTGCTGCTCACGATCTCCTCGATAAGCGCATTGGCGCATGGACGGCCGAGCGGTCGTTGGATGCTGCACTCGAGGATTTGATTGCCGCAGGAGTACCAGCCGCGGCATTGGCCGATCCACGAACAATTCATACCCACCCGCACTTTGTTGCGCGCGGGTTCTATGAAGATGCCGCGCATCCGGTGGTGGGATCGGTTCCGATCGCCGGAATGCCATTCCGCATGACGGGGGTCGACAATTGGATCTCGGCGCCGGCTCCTCTTATGGGGCAACACAACGACGAAGTTCTTGGCGGCTTGCTGGGTCTTGATAACGACCGATTGGTGCAACTCGCAGAAGCCGGCGTGATCGGCGATCGTCCGGCTGGTTCCTAGACGTCTTGGAAAAGTGGCACCAACTGGGCGGCAACTTCACCGGCTGGCATTCGAACGAGCCAGGCCTCTGCATCGCGGAGGCCAAAAGAGGCAATGAGGTCCTCGCCGTCAACGGCAAGACCAGCCGCGAATTCAATGCCACGTTCGAGGAAGTGAAACGGACCTGACATCGATGTGATGTCCCATCTGAGGCCGCCGGTTCCGGTTGTCGAACGCGTGAGATGAATGAATCGGTGCGAGTACACGCGCTGGGTACCGACAAATGTGACTTCGTGGATCAGGAAGAGATAGCCATCATTGAAGGCAACACCTTGTGAACCACCGCGGAAATGTGTTGCTGCTGGCGGACCGTTTGTCGAAGAGTCGACCACAAGGTGAGCGTCGGCATCGAGGTGACCAACGACAGTTGGCGAACACATGTAGAGAATGTGGAGGTTGCCATCGACGACGAATGGCATCCAATTCTTTTCGTGCCGAGCAGGATCTGGCCCAGGAATGACGGAAAGTGTTGTGGCGTTGGGTTCCTCGAGAGACGGAATCTCAAGTAGCGCGATATCGCAGCGTTCGTAGTGATTTCGATCTCGGACTGTCGCCAACGCTTTCCACGAGTTTCCGACAAAGAGAAGGCGGACGTCCTCGCAACCGAGTACTCGCGACAGACGCGTGGCGGGGCCAGTGGGTTGAGCGGGGATCTGACGAAGAAATGAACATTGGAGATTGTCGTCAACGCGAGCGAGCAGATTCACTGTGCGAATGATTCCGTCGTCTTCAGTTCC
>CANGMY010000156.1 GCA_947455015.1 Microthrixaceae bacterium
AGCGCGGTAGTGGCATTCGAAAGTGAGTCAGACGCCGTCGTCACACCGGCGGCATCGGCGGCGAGTTGCTGACTCGAAGCGCCCGCGTCGGTGTCGTCGGAGAGTTTGGCCTGCGCCTGGGCTAACGATGCTTGCGCCGAACTCACCGACGCTTGCAGGCTCGCGGAATCAATCGTCGCGAGAACCTCACCAGCAGTGACGGAATCGCCGGCTTTGACGTTGACCGAAGTGACTTTGCCTGAGGACGTGAAACTCAACGCATCTGTTGCAAGAGCGGCGATCGTGCCTTGAGCCGAAACGGTGGCATTGAGCGTTCCGGAGGTCACCGCCACAAGTTGGGGAGCGACGATCGATCCGGTCGAGGTTTTTGACGATCCCGAGGAATGAAATCCGAACCACCAGACGCCGATGGCGATCAGCGCGACCACGGGCATTATTAGGAAGGGATGGAGAAGTCGGCGCCACCACTGGGACGTCGATTGGGAGCCCGGGCTTACCGCTGTCATCTCTATCCTTTTCACAATGCAATCGAACGGAGGAACTTTCGCCGGCCAGAGTGAGAGCCGAGCATAGAAAGGGTAAGAACCCGGTAAGAAGCACCTTGCGGTTCGCTGAACGACAAACCCGTCGGCGCCGGAATGGGGTCGTACCCAGCCATGCCCGTATCATCGAAAAGCACGGGGGTGTCCGAGTGAACCGGCTCATGCGCAGCTATCTGCTGCCCTACAAAAAGTTGCTGCTGGCGGTACTCGCCTTCCAGATCGTGGCCGTCACCGCCACCATGACGTTGCCCACCCTCAACGCCATGCTCATCGATCACGGCATTCTCAAAGGCAACACGAATTACATCCTCAAGATCGGCGCCGTGATGTTGGTGCTGTCGCTCATTCAGTCGGTTTTTGGCATCACCGCGATCTGGTTCGGGTCACGAGCCGGAATGGGTTTCGGCCGAGATATTCGCGACCGCCTCTTTCATACCGTCACGGGATTCTCCACTCGTGAGGTCGACTCTTTCGGTGCCCCATCGCTGATCACTCGCATCACTAACGATGTGCAACAAGTGCAGACCTTGGTCGTGATGTTGTGCACGTCATTTATCTCTGCACCAATCACCGTTGCGGTTGGATTGTTCCTTGCAGTGCGCGAAGACGGACCACTTTCACTCATCCTTGTCGCGTCTATTCCAGTGCTGTTGATTTCCGTCGGCACGATCGTCATCCGCGTCATTCCGCAGTATCGCTTCATGCAGGAACGCATCGACCGTGTTGCTCGAGTGTTGCGCGAGCAGATTGTTGGCATGCGCGTTGTGCGCGCCTTTGTTCGTGAACCAGAGGAAACCGATCGCTTCGACGAGGCCAACCAGCTGCTGACGCGTACCTCGATTCTTACGAGTCGGTATATGTCCTCGCTGTTCCCCACCGTCATGTTGGTGATGAACATTTCGAGTGCCGCAGCCGTGTGGGTTGCCGCCGATCGCATCCAAGCGGGCCATATGCAGATTGGTGCATTGGTGGCGTTTCTCACCTATCTCGTGCAGATCCTTATGGCCGTCATGATGGCAACGTTCGTTGCAGTGATGTGGCCTCGCGCATCGGTGTGTGCCGACCGCATCAACGAGGTGCTCGACACCGAGTCCTCAATCGTTGCATCGCCAACTCCGGTGACCGAGCTTCCCGGTCGCGGAACACTCGAGTTTCGGAACGTCGGCTTTTCGTATCCCGGTGCCGAGGTTCCTGTTCTTTCCAACATTTCGTTCACAACCCGACCAGGACAAACCACCGCGATCATCGGTTCAACCGGCTCGGGAAAGACCACGCTCGTCAATCTCATTGCTCGACTCATCGACAGCAGCGAAGGCGAGATTCTCGTCGACGATGTCAACGTGCGCGATCTCGAACCCGAAACGCTGTGGAAGCGCGTGTCGATTGTTCCGCAACGCCCGTACCTCTTCTCGGGCACCGTTCGATCGAACCTCCTGTTTGCGAACAAAGACGCATCAGAAGAAGACCTCTGGAAAGCACTCGAAATTTCCCAGGCGTCCGACTTTGTCAACGCGATGCCCGACAAGCTCGATGCAGCAATTTCCCAAGGTGGAACCAACGTTTCTGGCGGTCAGCGTCAACGCCTCGCCATCGCCCGCGCGCTGGTGCGTACGCCGGGCATTTATGTGTTCGACGATTCGTTCTCCGCGCTCGACCTTGCGACTGATGCCCGACTGCGTACTGCGTTAGTTCCCGTCACGACCGACGCTGCGCTTATCATCGTTGCCCAGCGCGTCTCGACCATTAAGAACGCCGACCAAATCCTCGTGCTCGAAAACGGCGAGTGTGTTGGTCTGGGAACGCACCACCAACTGCTCGAAAATTGCCCGACTTACGCCGAAATCGTTGAGTCGCAGATGACTGCCGAGGAAGCAGCATGAGCGACACCTCGGAAGAAAAAGTGGTCACGCCACCAAAGCCGCAGATGACGGTTGGTCCGCGCATGATGGGCGCAACGATGCCTGTCGAAAAGTCGAAAGACTTCCGCAATTCGTCATTACGTCTTTTGTCGTGGATGCGCCCTGAACGATTCCGTCTCTACTTAGTGCTCATCACTGCGGTCTTCAGCGTGGTGATGTCCGTGGTTGGTCCGAAGATTCTTGGCAACGCAACAAACTTGATCATCAGCGGCGTGCGTTCACCCAATGGCATCAATTTCTCTGAGCTGCATCGCACGATCCTGACGGTGGGAGCGCTGTATCTCGGTTCTGCAGCACTTGCGTACACACAGGGCTTCCTCCTTGCCGGTGTCATCCACCGAACCATGCGTCGACTTCGCTCCGCAGTTGAAGACAAGATCAACGCACTGCCACTCGGTTACGTGGATCGGACACCTCGTGGCGACCTCCTAAGTCGCGTCACCAACGACATCGACAACATCGCGCAGAACCTTGCGCAAACGATGAGCATGTCGACGATTTCTGTTCTTACTGTGGTCGGCGTTCTCATCATGATGTTGACGATTTCGCCGCTGCTTTCCGTCGTTGCCGTCACGACCGTCCCCATCACGTTGTTCACCGTGAAGTTCATTGCCGGCAAATCAAAGAAGCGATTCATCGCGCAATGGGGTCACACCGGTTCACTCAACGCGATTGTTGAAGAAACGTTTGCTGGCCATGCCCTCGTAAAGGTCTTCGGTCAGCAACAAGCAACCGAAGATCGTTTCGAGGAAACCAACCAGAAGTTGTTTGAAGCATCGTTCGGCGCGCAGTTCATTTCCGGGATCATTCAGCCCGCCATGATGCTGGTAAGCAACCTCAACTATGTGGCCATCGCCGTGATCGGTGGTCTTCGGGTCGCATCCGGCAACTTGAGCATCGGCGATATTCAGGCCTTTATTCAGTATTCACGTCAGTTCACGCAACCGATCAACCAGCTCGCGTCAATGGCCAACATGTTGCAATCGGGCATTGCATCGGCAGAGCGAGTGTTCGAGTTTCTCGACACCGACGAACAATCACCTGATCCCGTTGATGCACAAACGGTGGAATCACCGCGAGGCCGTGTCGCTTTCGAAGATGTCACGTTCTCTTATTCAGCCGACAAGCCGCTCATCACCGATCTCTCTCTCGTTGCCGAACCCGGTCAAACCATCGCCATCGTGGGCCCGACCGGTGCAGGCAAGACCACACTCGTCAATCTGCTGATGCGCTTCTATGAACTCAATGACGGTGCCATCACCCTCGACGGAGTCGATATTTCGAAGATGCGTCGCGATGATCTGCGTTCAAGCATGGGAATGGTGTTGCAAGACACCTGGCTGTTTGGCGGAACGATCCGCGACAACATTGCCTACGGCCGACTCGATGCCACCGACGCGGAAATCATGGAGGCCGCCAAGGCAACGCATGTCGATCACTTCGTGCGTGCCATGCCCGATGGTTACAACACCATCCTCGATGACGAAGCCAGCAATCTCAGTGCCGGCGAAAAGCAGTTGCTTACGATTGCTCGTGCGTTCCTTGCCGAGCCCACAATCCTTATCCTCGATGAAGCGACGAGTTCGGTCGATACCCGCACCGAGGTGCTCATCCAGCATGCAATGGCAGCATTGCGTTCGAACCGCACCAGTTTCGTCATCGCTCATCGCCTCTCCACGATTCGCGATGCCGACATCATCTTGGTGATGGAAAACGGATCGATTGTTGAACAGGGAAATCACGAGGAACTTCTGGCTGCCGGCGGGGCGTATTACAACCTCTACAACGCCCAATTCGTGGCTGCAGCGATTGATCTTGATGGCAACTGACGCTCCCGACGTCACAGCGAACACATCACTGCGAAACAGCGTCTTCGCTGTTGTGATTGCGCTGCAGTTCGTTCTCGTGCTGG
>CANGMY010000157.1 GCA_947455015.1 Microthrixaceae bacterium
AGCGCGGTAGTGGCATTCGAAAGTGAGTCAGACGCCGTCGTCACACCGGCGGCATCGGCGGCGAGTTGCTGACTCGAAGCGCCCGCGTCGGTGTCGTCGGAGAGTTTGGCCTGCGCCTGGGCTAACGATGCTTGCGCCGAACTCACCGAGGCTTGAAGGCTGGCCGAATCGAGTGATGCGAGAACTTGACCGGTCGTGACTTTGTCGCCGGCTTTGACATTGACTGCTGTGACTTTGCCCGATGCCGTGAAACTCAATGCGTCGGTGGCTAACGCAGCGATAGTCCCTTGCGCTGAGACGGTGGAATTTAGGGTTCCTGAAGTGACGGCCACGAGTTGGGGAGCGACGATCGATCCAGAGGCGGAGCTGCTCGATCCCGATGAATGGAATCCGAACCACCAGATGCCCACGGCAAGCAGCGCAACCACTGGCATGATCACGAATGGATGAAGGAGTCGGCGCCACCAAGACGGTGTTTCGATTGAACCCGCAGATCCGGCTGTCATTGGCGCCCTTTTCAACAGTTATGTGTCCCAGTGACACTCGCCGCCGAAAGTGAGAGGAATGCGTAGTAATGGTAAGGAAGGGGTAAGACTTCAGAAGAGCGTGCCGAGGGCAAGAGCGTCTCCCCTCAGCCGGAATGGGCCCAGACCCCCCGGGGCCGTAACATCGCTACAGGGGGTGTCGAGTGAACCGGCTCATGCGCAGCTATCTGCTGCCGTACAAAAAGTTGCTGTGGGCAGTCCTCGCCTTCCAGATCGTGGCCGTCACCGCCACGATGACGTTGCCCACCCTCAATGCCATGCTCATCGACAACGGCATTCTCAAGGGCAACACGCACTACATCTTGAAAATCGGCGCGGTCATGCTGGTGCTCTCGCTGATTCAGGCCGTCTTCGGCATTAGTTCCACATGGTTTGGTTCACGAGCGGGCATGGGCTTTGGGCGCGATATTCGCGACCGCCTCTTCCATACCGTCACCGGGTTCTCGACCCGTGAAGTCGACAGTTTCGGCGCACCCTCACTCATCACTCGCATCACCAACGACGTGCAACAGGTACAAACCCTCGTCGTGATGTTGTGCACCTCATTTATTGGTGCACCGATCACCGTTGTCGTTGGCATCTTTCTTGCCGTTCGTGAAGACGGCCCGCTTTCACTCATTCTTGTTGCGGGCATTCCCGTGCTTTTGTTGTCCGTCGGCACAATCGTCATTCGTGTCATCCCGCAGTACCGCAACATGCAAGAACGAATCGACCGGGTAAGCCGAGTGCTCCGCGAACAAATCGTCGGCATGCGTGTCGTGCGTGCGTTTGTTCGAGAGCCGCTCGAGACCGAACGCTTTGGTGATGCCAATCAGCGTCTGACTCGCACGTCGATTCTCACCAGTCGCTATATGTCTTCGATGTTCCCGACCGTGATGTTGGTCATGAACATTTCCAGTGCAGCAGCAGTTTGGGTGGCGGCAGGGCGCATTCAGTCAGGCGATATGCAGATCGGCGCACTCGTCGCGTTTCTCACCTATCTCGTGCAGATCTTGATGGCCGTCATGATGGCCACGTTCGTTGCAGTGATGTGGCCGCGAGCTGCAGTGTGCGCTGAACGAATCAACGAAGTTCTCGATACCGAGTCATCGATCGTCACCTCCACAACTCCGATCAAGGAACTTTCTGGACGAGGAACACTCGAGTTTCGCAACGTTGGATTCTGTTATCCCGGCGCAGAGATTCCTGTTCTTTCTGATATTTCCTTCACCACGCGACCGGGACAAACCACAGCAATTATCGGTTCCACCGGTTCGGGCAAGACCACACTGGTCAACCTCATCGCCCGACTCATCGACAGCACCGGCGGCGAGATCCTTATTGACGACGTCAACGTCAGAGATCTCGAACCAGAAACGTTGTGGAAGCGCGTTTCTGTCGTTCCGCAACGCCCCTACTTGTTCTCAGGAACTGTTCGATCGAACTTGTTGTTCGCAAACAAAGACGCCTCCGAAGATGACCTTTGGAAAGCGCTTGAGATTGCTCAGGCCGCCGACTTTGTGAACGCCATGTCCGACAAACTCGACTCGCCTATTTCTCAGGGCGGAACAAATGTTTCTGGCGGTCAGCGACAGCGACTCGCGATTGCGCGAGCACTCGTTCGCAAACCCGGCATTTACGTGTTCGATGATTCGTTCTCGGCTCTGGACCTTGCCACCGATGCCCGATTGCGCACGGCACTTACTCCCGTCACCACCGACGCCGCCCTAATCATCGTTGCGCAGCGCGTGTCGACCATTAAGCACGCCGATCAAATCCTTGTGCTCGATCAAGGCGAGTGTGTCGGACTTGGAACGCATCACGAGCTTCTGCGGAACTGCCCGACCTACGCGGAAATCGTAGAGTCGCAGATGACGGCCGAGGAAGCAGCATGAGCGAGTCCTCGGAACAAGAGGTGGCCGCGCCGCCGAAGCCGCAGATGGCTGCCGGTCCGCGCTTGATGGGCGCGACCATGCCGGTCGAGAAATCAAAGGACTTCCGGAACTCCTCGCTACGCCTCCTTTCTTGGATGCGCCCAGAACGCACTCGCCTGATCTTGGTCGTCATTGCTTCGATCTTCAGCGTTGTGATGTCTGTGGTGGGCCCAAAGATTCTCGGTAATGCGACGAACCTGATCATTCAGGGCGTGCGTTCGCCGAACGGCATCGATTTCGCCGAATTGCACCGCACCATCCTCACCGTCGGTGCCCTCTATCTCGGTTCGGCAGCACTCGCCTACTCCCAGGGTTTCCTTCTTGCCGGCGTTATCCACCGCACAATGAATCGTCTTCGTTCTGCCGTCGAAGACAAAATCAATTCTCTTCCGCTTGGGTATGTCGACAAGACCCCACGCGGCGATCTACTCAGCCGTGTCACTAATGACATCGACAACGTTGCGCAAAATCTTGCGCAAACCATGAGCATGTCGACGATTTCGATCCTCACCGTCGTCGGTGTTCTCGTCATGATGCTGACGATTTCTCCGCTTCTGTCACTCATTGCCGTGATGACCGTTCCCGTCACGTTGTTCACCGTGAAGTTCATTGCCGGAAAGTCGAAGAAGCGTTTCATTGCGCAATGGGGCCATACCGGTTCACTGAACGCCATCGTTGAAGAAACCTTTGCTGGCCATGCGCTCGTGAAGGTCTTCGGTCAGCAGCAAGAGACCGAAGATCGTTTCGAGGCCACCAACCAGCAATTGTTCGAAGCTTCGTTTGGTGCACAGTTCATCTCCGGAATCATCCAGCCCGCGATGATGCTCGTGAGCAACCTCAACTACGTCGCTATTGCAGTCGTCGGTGGATTGCGCGTTGCTTCCGGCAACCTGAGCATTGGCGATATTCAGGCCTTCATTCAGTACTCGCGTCAGTTCACTCAACCAATTAACCAGCTGGCATCGATGGCCAACATGTTGCAGTCAGGCATTGCATCCGCCGAGCGCGTCTTTGAATTTCTCGATGTCGATGACCAATCACCTGACCCATCCGATGCTCAGACGGTTGCGGCACCCAAGGGTCGTGTCGCATTCGAAGACGTCACGTTCTCCTATTCACAAGACAAGCCCCTCATCACCGATCTCTCACTCGTTGCCGAACCCGGACAAACGATCGCCATTGTTGGTCCCACCGGTGCAGGCAAGACCACACTCGTCAACTTGCTCATGAGGTTCTACGAACTCAATGACGGTGCGATCACGCTCGACGGTGTCGACATTTCCAAGATGCGACGTGACGATCTTCGTTCCAGCATGGGCATGGTGCTCCAGGACACGTGGCTCTTTGGCGGCACGATTCGGGACAACATCGCCTACGGGCGTCTCGATACAACCGAAGAGGAAATCATCGCGGCCGCAAAGGCCACGCATGTTGATCACTTCGTCCGTTCTATGCCCGATGGCTACAACACCATCCTCGATGACGAAGCCAGCAATCTCAGTGCCGGCGAAAAGCAGTTGCTTACGATTGCTCGTGCGTTCCTTGCCGAGCCCACAATCCTCATCCTCGACGAAGCGACGAGTTCGGTCGATACCCGCACCGAGGTGCTCATCCAGCATGCGATGGCAGCATTGCGTTCGAACCGCACCAGCTTCGTCATTGCCCATCGCCTCTCCACGATTCGCGATGCCGACATCATCTTGGTGATGGAAAACGGATCGATCGTGGAGCAGGGAAATCACGAGGAACTTCTGGCCGCCGGTGGGGCGTATTACAACCTCTACAACGCCCAATTCGTGGCTGCAGCGATTGATCTTGATGGCAACTGACGCTCCCGACGTCACAGCGAACACATCACTGCGAAACAGCGTCTTCGCTGTTGTGATTGCGCTGCAGTTCGTTCTCGTGCTGG
>CANGMY010000158.1 GCA_947455015.1 Microthrixaceae bacterium
ACTCCCTGATCACACCAAATTTCAGTTCCGTCCTCAAACTCCCATAATGAGGTTTCCGGCCAGGCGTCCACACTCGCCCAAACATCACCAATCGATGCAGTGGCCCAAATTCGCTCCCAAGGTTCATCGAGCCACATCCACATCGGCAGCCCAACCAACTGTGAATCGGGCGGGTTCACTCGCGGCAGTGGTTCGGGAAGCTCCAAGCGTTGCCGTGCTTCATCGACTGCGCGCGCTGTTGCTCCTGCCCCTCCGAACGGATCGCGAGGATCGAACGCCACATAGCGAGTGTGGACGCGCACACCGGTCGCGTCGGTGCAACCGAGCATGTAGAACTCACCGCGAACCGGGTTCACTGGGCCCGACGCCCAATCAACAACGGGAGTGGGGTCAAGTACCGACATCTGTGGTGCAACCACTGCGAAGTAGCCACATGTCCAACGAGCGCCGGTCGATCCACTTGAGCGCCACGACCCCAATGTCCCGTCGTGGGTGACGACAACAATCGCTTCAGGAGTTCCATTTGTGATGCGACCGATTGCCTCGCCCCCTGCCTGGGCGACGTCGAGGGCGAGCATTGCGCCTGACACTGCAATGACGGCGAACGCCGAACACAACGTATTCCGACGACGACGCTTCATTGCTACCCCCGAGTTCGAAGGCAGCGCACGGTACCGGCGCCTCCAGGAAAGGTCGACGGGTTGGCGCCGATTCAGTCCAAATTGCCCAGGACCTTTGAATCAAGCAAGCAATTCGTTCGCCGCAGTCCACGGATCGATTTTCCGTGCTGCAACATCGCGGCGCGCCTGATGCCAGGCCTCGCCGGCCGCGAGTTCTTCAACTTTCGCCGCCATCAGTGCATTCACGACGCGTCGCAGTTCCTGATCGAGCCGGAGTGAACGTCGACGTTCAAACTCACCGCTTTGTCGCGACCACACGCCATGACGTTGGATTGCCGACCACAACTCAACAGAGCCGCGACCTTCGGTAGCGATTGTCTGCACGACTGGCGGACGCCAATCAGAAGTGGTGCGAAGCGACAACATGCGTTCAATATCGGAAACAGTTTCCTCGAGACCAGCACGGTCGGCTTTGTTCACGACGAAGATGTCGGCGATTTCCATGAGGCCCGCTTTGTTGGCCTGCACGGTGTCGCCCCATCCCGGGTTCACGACGACAACTGTCGTATCGGCTTCGCCGGCGATTTCAACTTCGACCTGTCCCACGCCAACAGTTTCGATAAGCACCCATTGCATGCCTGCGGCATCGAGCACACGAGCCGCATCGGGCACTGCCACTGAGAGGCCACCGAGATGCCCGCGCGTCGCCATCGACCGAATAAAGACGTCTTCGTCGAGCGCGTGTTCATCCATACGGACTCGATCGCCCAAGATCGCTCCACCTGTGAATGGTGACGATGGATCAATTGCGAGCACGCCCACGCTGACATCGTTCGTTCGCATCTCGCGAACGAGGGCCGACGTGAGCGTTGACTTGCCAGCACCCGGGGCTCCGGTGATTCCCACCGTTGTCGCAGCGCCCGCCAGGGCGTGTGTCACTTCGCTTACCGAACGAGCGTCATTGCCGCCACGTTCCACTTTGGAAAGCAGTCGCGCCAGTGCAGACCGATCTCCAGATCGTGCTGCGGCAAGAAGTCCGGCAGCGTCCGCGTCAACGGGCGTGGTCATGGCCCCACGCTACGGCAGCGATGGGCACCACGATTAGCTGCTTAGAGAGAAACAGGTGTCTCGCCGATGACATGGTTCGCCGCACCAGCATCGATGACTTCGGTGACGCCCGGAACGCGGTCGATGAGAATGCGCTCGAGGCCCGCCTTCAGCGTGACCGTCGAGGCCGGACACGAGACACAGGCTCCGATGAGTTCCACGGTGACTAAACCGGTTTCTTCGTTCACGTCATGGAGAACGACATCGCCGTTATCGGCCTGAATAGCCGGACGAATGACCTCGATGACTTTCTCGACCTGTTCACGCACACAGAGAGTCTATGGATTCGGGGACCCTTCGCCACACCCGGGTCGGAAATCGAGCAACACCGTGCGAGACTCACGGGGTGATGTCAGCCATTTTCGGACACCAAGGCGGTTGGGACGAAGCACTCATGGTGCTCGTACCCATTGCATTGTTCGTCGGCCTCTTGTCACTCGCGAACAAGCGAGCGAAAGCGATTCAGGCCAAACGCCTCGCAGAACACTCCTCCTCCGAAGCAATCGACCCCTCCACCCCCGGGAGCGACACATGACGATCGAATCGGTGCAGTTCTTTGCCGACCCCTGCTGCCCTTGGACCTGGAATACGAGTCGTTGGCTCGTTGAGGTTGCCGACCAAGCAGGCATTTCGATTATTTGGCGCACGCTGAGCTTGGCTGAACTCAATAAGGACCGCGAAGTCTCCGAGCACTTTCGCCCGAAATTGACCTGTAGCCGTCGCATGGCTCGCGTTCTCGAAGCTCTTCGCGCTGAAGGCCGCAACGACGAGATGCAAGCAATGTTCACTGCATACGGAGCGCGCGTTCATCACGACGACCATGAACCAGTTGATGATCTCATCACCGCGTGTGCGAACGAATGTCGCGTCGATCTTGCATTCACCACAGCAGCAATCAACGACGAATCTTGGGATTTCGCTATCGCGCAGTCGGTCGCTGAAGCAATGGAACTCGCCGGACCCGACGTAGGTTCGCCGATTATCGCTGCCCCCGAGTTAGGACGAGGCTTCTTCGGACCAATCGTGTCGCCTCCGCCAACGGGTGCCGATGCGCTCGCGTTGTGGAAGATCCTCGCTGCTTCGTTTGAACTTCCTAGCTTCTTCGAACTCAAACGAGGGCGGCGCGACCCAGTCGCGTTCGGCCCCCGTCCGTGACACGACTCGAACATCGACACCGAGTTCCGCATGACTCGGCGGGTGCGTGGCTTGCGCCACGAAACGATGTCGTCATCGAACGGCGCACCGAGGAAACATCGGCAACCGCAACGTTCAGCGCACACGTAGGGCCATTCCACGAATGGCACCGACAGGTTTCACTCACTGTCGACGATGATGGCCACACCATCGTCGACGAAATCGTCTCGTACCAACTCGCTGTTCCCGTGTGGGGAATTCTTTTTCGACCCGCACTGCGCCATCACTTGCGCCGGCCCCCTCGACCCGAGGGCCACCAACCATGGTGGGCGCCTCCCGAAGCTCTCGACGCGCGCGCAGCAACGGTGCTCTCCGTCCTTTGCGTTTTCGCTGTCGTCAGTGGCTATCTCGGAACACTCATCACACAAACGCTCACCTATGCCGCCGATCAGTTCGGCGCAGGCACAGGCGTACAAGGAACGCTTCTTGCGATCGTGCGTGTTGGCGTGCTCCTTTCGCTCGGAATAGTTGCGCTCGCCGACAAGCACGGACGCAAATACGTTCTGATCGCTTCACTCATCGGATCATGTGCGATCACCGCACTGGGTGCCGCGTCAACGGGAATGGTGTGGCTCGGAACGTCGCAGACATTCGCAAGATCACTCTCGACGGTCGTCGTGATCCTCATTGCAGTCATGGCCGCCGAGGAAATGCCGGCCGGTACGCGCGCATTTGCCGTTTCCGTTGTGACGATGACCGCAGCACTCGGTGCTGGTCTTTGTGTACTCAACTTGGTCTACGTAGATGCAGCTCTCGGCGCGTGGCGCATTGCCTACCTCGTCCCACTTTTCGCCATCTATCCCTGCATTCGAATGGCTCGCCGACTCCCAGAGACAAAACGATTCGAATCACGCCAGCGTCGAGTGGCGGCAACCACTGACCGCAAGCTCCGAGACCGGATCCATTGGCGAAGATTCGTAATGTTGGCAACGGGAGCGTTTCTTTGGTCGCTCTTCCTTGCCCCTGCAGCTCAGTTCCTCAATGAGTTCCTTCGAACCGAACGCGGCTTCTCCGGAATTTTGATTGCCGTCTTCGTTCTGGCAACAAATACTCCCGGCGCCATTGGCATCGTGGTTGGCGGAAAGTTGGCCGACCGTCACGGGCGACGCATCATCGGCGCGATCGGAATCGCAGGCGGCGTTCTTTTCACCGTCGTGTCGTATCTCTCGTGGGGTTGGCCGTTGTGGCTGGCGTCTGTTGCCGCTGCGGTTATTGGGGCAATCGCGGTGCCCGCACTCGCTGTTTACGGACCAGAACTTTTCCCAACGAGCCAACGCGGCACCGCAAACGGAGGTCTTCAAGTTGTTGCGGTAGCCGGAAGCAGCCTCGGCCTTCTCACTGTTGGCTGGTTAGCTGACCATGTGGGTGGTCTCGGCCATGCAATGGCGATCGTTGCGATTGCTCCCGCTCTTCTCGTTCTCGTCGTG
>CANGMY010000159.1 GCA_947455015.1 Microthrixaceae bacterium
GCAGTCCCGTTCAGTAGCAATACTGCTTTCGAGCACTGCATCACCTTTTGAGCAAGGTTCACAAGATGCTCAAACGATGACGGCGCAATGTCCTCTGGTGCTGCGACAAGCAGCGACGTGAGGCGAAGCACAGAGTCTTCGAACTCACGATTCGGATCAGGGGTAATCGGCACGTACATCGGCACCGTTCTTTTGTATCTCAATAAGGTCGAAATCGCTCCGCGGGTCGTCAAATGACAGGGTCGCAACCATTCCGCACCCGTGACCGTACGGCACCGCGGGCACAACGAACGGTTGCGTCGTTATCCTCAAATAACGAACAACCAAAGGCGGTCGTTGACATGTCGACATCCCCACAGAAGTCAGTTCTCATCATCGAAGATGATCCCGATATTCGGCACCTCCTCGGTATCCGTTTGACGCACGCTGGCTACCTGCCGCTTGAAGCGGCGAACGGAACTGACGGCCTGAGGATCGTTCATGAGCGTCGGCCAGCTCTTGTCATTCTCGACATCGGTCTTCCCGGCATGGACGGTTGGCAAGTTCTTCAGCGCATCCGCGACGTGACCACAACACCGGTGATGATTCTCTCGGCACGCGGCCTTGAAGCAGAGAAGGTACGCGGTTTGCAAAGTGGCGCCGACGACTACGTCACGAAGCCTTTCGGCCATCAAGAACTTGTCGCCCGCATCGGCGTGCTGCTTCGTCGAGCAACCGATGAAGGGGAGCCAGAAACTGAGTACGCCGATCCTCGTCTTCAGATTGATATTCGTTCACGTTCCGTCCAAGCAGATGGCGTTGATGTGCAGCTCACACCTGGTGAGTTCCGTTTGTTGCTCGCACTCATCCAACACGTTGGTCAGATTCTGTCGCCCGAACAGTTGCTCGAACTCGCGTGGGACGACCCCACGACAACGAACACCTCTCGCGTGAAGTTCACGGTGCTTCGACTTCGTCGCAAGCTCGGCTGGGACGACCCGGCGTCATCGGCGATTGAGTCCGTGCGTGGATTCGGTTATCGCTACCGCATCGTTGAGAACGAACACTCCAACGCCGTGAACGCCTAACGAAATTTGTAGGTGTCGGGGTGGAGTGAGCGGGACAGAATCCCTGCCACTCCACCCCGAACCACAACGGCCGTTGGATTGGGCGGGTAACCCAACGACCGCTTGCAGCGCATCTCCAGATGGCCAATCCCTCAACAATCGGCGTACTCGTACGCTTCGTTGAGATCTTTCCGATACTGGATTGCTGCCACACCACCATCTCCCTTATTCCGCCATCGCCCCCCGGCGGTATGACATCACGTGGGCGATGCCACCCGCTCAGGGAACGACAGGGCGATCACAGAAATCAGGCTCATCAATCAGAGAATTGAATCGCTTTCTTTCCAGCGGTCTGCCTGTAGTTACCCATAACGGTGATGCAAAAAGGGTCGCGACGAGTTGCGATTGCGGTGTGAGATTGCGTTCATCGCCGCTCCTTACGACCTAACGTTCATGGCCATAGAGCCGCTACAAGATCAGCCGCCGCACGTTCGTTTTCCAGTCAACGTAAGGAGTTTCGATGCCTACTAGTGCCGACGTACTTCCGCTCATCGAGCGCTATTGCACCACCATGTCGAACCAGGACCGCGAAGGTTGGCTCGACTGCTTCACAGATGACGCCCGACAAGAGGATCCCGTAGGCGCGCCTGTCAATGTTGGGCGCGACGCCATCGGCACGTTTTTCGACGCGAACATCGCCGACATCACGCTTTCTGTTGCTGCTCCCCCCATCGTCATCGGCAACGAGGTTCTCGCGTTTCTCAAAGTCGACATCATGATGGGCGATCAGAAGATGGAACTTCCGCGCACCATCGACCACATCATTCTCAGCGATGACGGCACAAAGATCGCCAGCCTGCGCGCGTTCTTCGACTACGCCGAACTTCGCTCTGCTGAATAGGTTCAGCCGAATTCGTGGCGGAACGCGCGCACGACGTCGGAGTAGACCTCGAGCGCTTCTTCGTACTGCTCGGGATGATTGACAGTGACGCGCAAGTCAGTCACTCCGGCTTCGATCATCGGTCGTGATGCAGCCATCGTTGCGACGAGATCAAGGTTTCCATCTCCATCGCGCACCGCAGCAGCATGACCCTGCACAAGGAACGACGGATCGCCACCGGCCTTCTCGACTGCAGCACGCAGTTTCGGAATGGCGTTGACGAGATCGCCGCCGTCGGCTCCCCAAGGAATCCAGCCGGATCCGAAAGCAGCGATGCGGCGAATCACGCGCGCGTTGATCGTTCCGCTAATCCAGATCGGTACACCGCCGGCCTGGCGAGGTTTCGGCATCTGGTGGATCTTCTCGAACGAAAGCTCGGGTGAGGAGTAGGTCGCAACCTGTTCGCGCCACAACAGTTGGCACACCTCAAGCGTGTGATCAAGCAAACGCCCGCGGTTGTCGTAATCGAGACCACACGCGTCGTACTCCTCTTTCTGCCAACCAACACCAACACCAAGTTCGAGGCGACCGCCGGTAAGCACGTCAATAGTTGCGGCCTGCTTGGCGAGCACTGTTGGCGTGCGCAACGCGGCAATAAGAATTGCGGTGTTCAGGCGCACGCGTTCGGTAAGTGCACCGATTGCCGTGAGGACCGTGAGGGGTTCAAGCCAGTTCCCGTCGGAATCGGTTGGCTGCTTGCCACCCGCCGAGCCACCCTTCTTCGGGTCGCCGTAGGCCTCAAGATTTTCGCCATAAGCCACGTGATCGCTGACTGCAATGCGGTCGATGCCGGCAAGATCAGCCGCACGGGCTTGGTCGAGCACGTACTGAAACGAACCGGGATCGTCCTGGCGGAACGTACGAAGTTGGATGGAGACCTGAGGCGTCGTCATGGCCTCATGCTGCCATGTCCCACTCCTCCGGTGCGGATGTCACGCAACCCTCCAAGATTGGTCTAGAAAATCTCGGTGATTCCACTCTGGGCCCAGATCGCTGGTGGCACCGCCGCTCTTGCATCGATCACGAGTTCGTCGACCCAAACCTTTCGCATGCTGCGGGTTCGGAGCGCGGAAGGAATCGCTCCTTCAACGTGGATCTTGCTCACGCTTTCGTCATTGGCCTGGTTCGCCTATGGCATTTCGGTGCGCTCACCCCAGCAGATCATCGCCAACGGCACGTGGGTTGTTCTTGTCATTCCGCTGACATGGTTCATGCTTCATGACAAACCTGCGCGCACGCGGATCGGAGCGGAACTTCTTGTCGCACTCGCGCTCGCATTCCTTCTCGGACTCGGCGTTCTCAACGAAAACATTCCCGCCTACATCGGCATGCCTGCTTCGATACTCGTAAACCTTCCCCAAATTCGCTACACGATTCGCCATGGTCGAGGCCCTGGTATTTCGGTCGCGGCGTGGGCGTTTCTCACCACGAGTTCGTACCTGTGGTTCACCTATGGCATCGGCGCCGGGGAAATTCCTGTTGTGATCAATTCCGGAATCGCCGCGCTGCTCGGAACAACCGCAGTGATTGCGCTTCTTGTTCGTCCCGTGCCGAAGCAGGCATTAACCGTCGAGATGACGAGCGATGCTGACCTCGTGACCAGCGGGGTCGAGAATGTGGAAGTACCGCTCACCCCAGACAGCATCTGACGGCGCCATCGATGGCGAGAAGCCCGCAGCGATGAACGCGTCGTAGACCGCATCGACATCGTCGACCCAAAGAATGAATCGGCCCCACACTCGATCCGGTCGAGTCCAGGTTGGGTCCAGCTGCAGGTTCAAAAACTGTTCCTGGTTGAACTTCAGTGTGGTGAACGAGTTTTGCGGGCCCCCGAAGACCACTTCAGCATCCAACACCCCATAAAACGCGACCGATGCCGACATATCGGCGGTTACCAAGGTGATGGCATTGATGGAGTCGACGTGCCCGGACATACCTCTCTATTAGGCCACAGACCGAGGCCGCGGCCGTAGTCCCCAATGGTCACCACTCCGGGTCCCCGAGATAGACTTCGAAGATGTCATTACGCGGATTGCACCCCTCAAAGAAGCCCACCCTCCGGGTTTCTCTCATTTCCGTCCTTGCACTCGTGCTTCTCGGTGCCGTGCTTGCGATCACCAACGGTTCAACGCTCACGGCTGGTGCCGTCGGTTCAAGCAGCGGTGGAGGTGCGTCGCTCTGCTTTGGCACCGTTGCCGTTCCACAAGAGAACGCTGATACCGAATCAATTATCGATCAATCCAGCAATCTGATCGTTCACACGATTGGAACAGGGTCCGCGCCGGTAAGC
>CANGMY010000160.1 GCA_947455015.1 Microthrixaceae bacterium
GACATCGACGACATTCCCGCCGAAACGCTCGCGGAGATCAAGCACTTCTTCTCTATTTACAAAGATCTTGAACCCGGCAAGTTTTCTGACGTCGGTGATTTCGAAGGTCGCGATGCAGCGTGGACTGAAATCGAAGCGTCTCTTGCTCGATACGTGCCCGGTAAACACTGAGACGCAGGGACAACTCGAAACCGATGTCGACCGAAGGTTCTACCCGAGCAGTTATTGCCGCAATGATCGCCAACCTTGGCATCGCCATTGCCAAGTTCGTCGGGTTCCTTTTCACCGGTTCAAGTTCGCTTTTAGCTGAAAGCATTCACTCGGTCGCCGATACCGGCAATCAGGTGTTGTTGCTCTTTGGGGGCAAACGATCGCGGATGGCCCCTGATCGCAAGCATCCGTTTGGATACGGACGCGAGCGTTATTTCTGGGCGTTTGTCGTCTCAATTGTTCTCTTCACGCTCGGCGCAATGTTCGCTATTTACGAGGGTGTCGAAAAAGTCCTACACCCGCATGCGATCGAATCGCCGCAATGGGCCATCGGCATTTTGGGCATCTCAATTCTTCTCGAGGCAAATTCGTTTCGAACAGCAATTCACGAAGCGCGCCCATCGAAAGGCAATGCGTCGTGGTTTTCGTTTATTCGCCGATCCCGTTCGCCGGAACTTCCTGTCGTCATCCTTGAAGACACCGGAGCACTCATTGGTCTTGTGTTTGCGCTCGCCGCAGTCGGGCTTGCAGTCGTAACAAAAAACGGTGTGTGGGATGGCGTGGGCTCCATCGTCATCGGCACGCTTCTCGGCGTGATCGCGATCGTTCTCTCTATCGAGATGAAGAGCTTGCTGATCGGCGAGTCCGCCACTGAGGTTGACGAAGACGCGATTCGCGATGCAATCGATGAATCTCCTGTCGTCAATGAACTGATTTCGCTGCGCACCGAACACATCGGCCCCGACGAAATCTTGGTCGCCGCCAAGGTCGAATTCGACCGATCGCTCACCATGGCCCAGCTTGCTGTCGCCATCGATGAGGTCGAGGTTGCCATCCGGGCCGCGGTTCCTGCCGCAAAGCGAATCTTCCTCGAACCCGATGTCGTGAAACCGGAACTGGGTGGATCGGAAGATCCGTGGTCAGGCCTCGAAGGCCGTCCGCACTAGGAAATTCGGAGAAACGGCAATTCCCGACCTACGGGGTCGACTTTTACTCCCGGGTCGGGCATGATGGTTCCCCACCCACTCTCAAGCCACGGAGGCTTCAGAAACATGGCACTACGCCTTGGCGATACCGCCCCCGACTTCACCGCTGACACCACGCAGGGCAGCGTGTCCTTCCACGACTGGAAGGGCGACTCTTGGGCCATCCTCTTTTCTCACCCCAAGGACTTCACGCCGGTCTGCACCACCGAACTCGGCACCGTTGCCAAGCTCAAGCCCGAATGGGACAAGCGCAACGTCAAGCCCATCGGCCTTTCGGTCGACCCGGTTGACTCCCATATCTCTTGGGAAGGCGATATTGAGGAAACGCAGGGCCAGGCCGTCAACTTCCCCATGATCGCCGATCCGGACCGCACCGTGGCCGACCTCTACGACATGATCCACCCGAACGCCAGCGACACCATGACCGTTCGCTCGGTCTTCGTGATCGACCCGGCCAACAAGGTCCGCCTCATCCTCACCTACCCAGCGAGCACCGGCCGCAACTTCGACGAACTGCTTCGAGTCATTGACTCTCTCCAGCTCACCGATGGCTACAAGGTTGCAACCCCGGCGAACTGGAAGGACGGAGACGACGTCATTGTTGTTCCAGCCCTTTCTGACGAAGAGGCCACCGAGCGTTTTCCCAAGGGATTCAAGAAGCTCAAGCCGTACCTCCGCATTACGCCTCAGCCCAACCGCTGAAAAACCAGTCGTTCACTTCGTCAAAGGGGACAGGCAGCCGCCTGTCCCCTTTGCGCGTCTAGGGCCTAGCCTTTCGCCCGTGACAACGACTACTTCTTCCCCCGCCGATACCTCGACTGCTGCTCATACCGAGAGCGTCACAAAGGTCTACGGAGCCGGCGACACGCTCGTCACCGCTCTCGACAACGTGAGCGTTTCATTCGAGCGCAGCAAGTTCACCGCCATCATGGGCCCGTCGGGAAGCGGCAAGTCCACACTCATGCATTGTGTTGCCGGTCTCGACACCATCAATTCGGGTCGAATCTTCATCGGCGACGTTGATCTGAGCGGTCTCAACGACAAACAACTCACACGCCTGCGCCGCGACACGATCGGTTTCGTGTTTCAGGCCTTCAACCTCGTACCGACACTGACTGCGCTCGAGAACATCACTCTTCCGATGGATCTCGCCGGTCGTACCCCCGACCAGGAATGGCTCGACACCATCATTTCCACTGTCAGTCTCGGCGATCGCCTTTCGCATCGGCCAAGCGAACTTTCTGGCGGCCAGCAACAGCGCGTCGCTGTTGCACGCGCTCTTGCGAGCCAGCCCGCAATTATTTTTGCCGACGAACCCACCGGAAATCTCGATTCGCGTAGCGGTTCGGAAATTCTTGAATTCATGCGCGCTGCTGTCGACAAGTTTGCGCAGACAATCGTGATGGTTACGCATGATCCGCTTGCTGCGAGTTACGCAGATCGCGTCATTTTCCTCGCCGATGGCAAAGTCGTCGACGATATGCAATCGCCCACCACAGACTCGGTGATCGATCGCATGAAGAGCTTCGGAGCCTGACGTGCTGAAAGTGACGTTGCGTGGGCTCATGGCCCACAAGGTTCGCCTCATCGCGACCGCGATCTCTGTGCTCCTCGGCGTCGCTTTTATGTCGGGCACACAGGTCCTGACATCGAGCGTGAGCGCAAGTTTCGACAAAGTCTTCTCCGATGTTTATGCATCGATCGACGTTGTGGTGCGTTCGACCAACAAGGTGGAAACACCATTCGGATCGCAGCGCACGCGCATCTCTGAATCCGTTGTACCCACCGTCACTGGCGTGTCCGGCGTTGAAGCCGCCGAAGGCCAGGTTGTTGGACAGATCAAAGTTCTTGATAAAGACAACAAGCCTCTTGTCACGGCTCAGGGCCCACCGAACTTTGGTCTGAACTGGCTCACATCCCCTTCGCTCAACGGATGGAAAGTTGCCGAGGGCGGAACACCTCCAACAGCACTAGACGACATCGTCCTTGACGCCAAAACCGCGAAGGACGGCAACTACTCCGTCGGCGACACTGTCAATGTTTCCGTCACCAAGGGTGTGCAATCGTTCAAGCTCGTTGGAATCGCCAAGTTCGGCAAGCTCGACACATGGGGTGGCGCGCAAGCTGCACTCTTCACGACCCCAACGATTCAGACACTTGTCGGCGAACCTGGAACCTTCGACTGGATCTCGATCGCAGGCAAAGACGGCGAATCGCAGCAACAACTCGCCGATGCAGTTTCAAAAGCAATTCCGCCGGGCACCGAAGCGATCACTGGCAAAGAATTCACTACTGAGAGCCAGGACGCGTTCCAGAAGATCATCGGCATCTTCAGCACGTTCCTTCTGGTCTTCGCCCTCATCGCGTTGTTTGTCGGCTCGTTCATCATTTACAACACGTTCTCGATCATCGTTGCGCAACGAACGAAGGAACTTGCGCTGTTGCGAGCCCTCGGAGCAAGTCGAAGTCAGATCCTGCGATCAATCATCCTTGAGGCGTTCTTTGTTGGCCTGACTGCATCGATCATTGGCGTCGGCTTCGGCATTCTTCTCGCCATCGGCCTCAACAAGTTGATGCAGTCGATTGGTTTCTCGGGGCCCGATACGCCAATCGTTATCCCGCCAGTTGCCGTCGTGGTCTCGCTCCTCGTCGGAACAATCATCACGCTTGTTTCCGCCCTCTTCCCTGCTCGTCGCGCGGCAACTGTTCCGCCGATTGCCGCCATGCGCGACGTTGCCGTCGATCGCACCGGAGCGTCGAAGCGACGCGTTGCCTTCGGCCTCGTCCTCCTCGCTTTCGGTGCGTTCCTCCTTTGGTACGGACTCAACGGTAATTCTGATTCCGGACTGCAAATCATTGGCGGTGGTGCCTTCTCGGTATTCATCGCCCTCACCGTCATCGGGCCGGTCATCGCAACCCCGTTCGCCAGCGTTCTGGGTTGGCCATTGCAGAAGGCCAGCCGAATCACTGGTCGCCTTGCTCGTGAAAACGCGATGCGAAACCCACGCCGTACATCGACAACTGCATCAGCGCTCATGATCGGTATCGGACTCGTGGGCTTCATCGCCGTCACC
>CANGMY010000161.1 GCA_947455015.1 Microthrixaceae bacterium
GAACGAAGGATCGTTCCTTTGACATCGCGACCAAGCGGATAGGTGACGCCGGTGCGATCAGCCATTGCTTGGCCGAGTTCAGGTGGCTCCAAGTAGTCGAGACCGAGGATGTCGATGTCGTTGCGGTTGGCCTGCCACACCTTTTCGAGGGCCGGCATTTCACTCACGCACGGAACGCAGGTCGATGACCACACATTGATGAGAAGCGGTTTGCTGTTTGCAGAAAGATCGTTGGTCGAGCCGTTGAAGGCGACGTAGGAGAGTTTCGGCAACTTGGTGCCAGTCACATCGTTTGTGTCGGCGAACTCTGGGGGTTGTTGTGCGTTCGGATCGAGCTTGGTGACATCCGACGAGGTCTTCGATGAACCGCCCGAGATCGAGATGATCAGCGCAATTACGAAACCCACGACAATCAGTCCCGCCACAGTGAGCGGGAGATAACGGCGCAGGGCCGATCGGGGTTGGGGAGGAAGCGGTGCGGGTTCCATATGAGATCCGACTGCGAGAGGCAGTTCCGACCGTACTTGGACCCCCGCACCACTCCCAATCACCTCTCGGCCAATGGCCGGTTCGGTGACAGGTCCGACTGTCCGACGCTGCAGGTGGGATCGGCTCAGTGGCGGCGATCCCACCCGGCTGCGGGCAGGTGGTTGCTAGGCGGAGCGCAACCAGGACTGAAGGTGCACCGGCACGGGAATGTCGGGCAGCTCATCCTCGATTCGAGCGAGCTTCGGCGGGCGGCCGCGGCGACGCTTGGTGGCGAGGATCTTTCCGTTGATGAACATCTGTCCACCCCACACGCCCCATGGCTCGTGGCGCTCAATGGCCCCTTCGAGACACTCGGTGATCACCGGACAGGTCGAACAGATCGACTTGGCCATGGCGATGTCCTGGAGCTCTTCAGAGAAATAGACGCCGGTCAACGTTGCGTTGAGGTCGTTGCATGCGGCGTCGGCCCTGACGGCCGGTGAGATGTCGTCGAGCGTCTCGGCGAGCATCGGTTCTTTCCTTTCGTGGGTGCACCGGAGTGCAGATGGGGTTGGGGGTTGAGGGACAGGGGCGTGGCCGCACATGAAGAAAGACCGCCGGGGGAACCCGGCGGCCTCAGTGCATGTACGCAGTGGTTACTGCGTCAGCTCAGAGATCGCCGGGACGGGTGCTTATGACCAAAGGTCGTAAACGCGTTTGTCCCGGTGGCATACCAAGTGGCGGAAATGGTCACGTAGGCGCGCGATGCCACAGGCGCGACAGAGGCCGGAATGGCCGAAACGCGCGGAGTGGATGCGGACGTGAACATGGACTCCACCGAACCATGCCAGCGGTGCGCCCGTCAACTGAATTAATGGAAAATGGTGAGTTCCCGTTCCTGCCAAGGGATCGGGGGCTAGCGTCGCTGGTCATGGGAGACGCGGATTCGGGGGCGGAAAAGAGTTCGACCCGGCGATCTGAGCGCGAAAACGGGGCGAGCCGGGTTCTGCCGATTCCATCGTCTGGCCGGGTCTTTCATCGTTCTCGCAAGGTCCGGTTGGGCGATGTCGATGCCACCGGGCGCCTTCGTCTCGATGCGGTCGCTCGCTATCTGCAGGACGTCGCCACCGATGATTCCGACGACCTCGGGAGCCTCGAAGCACGAGCGTGGGTCGTTCGACGCACGCTGATCGAACAGCGCCAAGCGATGAGCAACAGCGAAGACGTTTCACTCGCCACGTTCTGCTCTGGGATGGGCAGCCGCTGGGCCGAACGTCGCGTATCGATGGCCGGTGCCTCGGGCGGCTCAGTGGAAGCGGTGACGTTATGGGTGCATCTCGACCCCGCAACCGGTCGGCCAAAGCCATTGCCCGCAGAGTTCGTTGCGACCTACACCGAACCGTCTGGTGGTCGGGAGGTCACCGCGCGCCAAGTGCACGAACCAGTGGTTCCGGGCGCAGACGATGTGCACACGATGCCATGGTGGCCTCGAGTCACCGATCTCGATGTGTTGAATCACGTCAACAACGCGGTGTCATGGGAAGTCGTGGAACAAACCGTTGAACGAGTTCGTGCGCGCGAACTTATCGATCTCGATCCCTCAGGTTCTTTGCGGGCCGAAGTGGAATTTCGCGATGCGATTGATCACGAAGTTGTTATCGCTGCAATGCCATTGACGATCGCGTACCGAGCACTTGATGGCGTTCTAAACATCGCGTTGTGGTCGACTGACGGAGAAACCGTGTACATGACCGCGCAAGTGTCATCGCTGAGTTAATGAACGACGCTGCGAATTAGTCAGTTGCGTCAAGCGCAGCTAGAGCAGCGTCAAGCATTCGGGCCGAACAACCGCTCATCGAAATTGGTGGTGCGAGTTCGGTCACGAGAAGTTCAGTAATCGCACGAATTGCTGACGAAGCTTCGCCTTCGGTAAGCACAATCGGTGCGCCGGTATCGCCACCATGTGAAACGGCTGGTTCGAGCGGAATGCAACCAAGAAGCGGAAGCCCTTCACTTTCGGCGAGTGCAGCGCCGCCACCCTCGCCAAACACCGCGTGTGTATGCCCGTGATCGCAGGTGAATGCGCTCATGTTTTCGATCACACCGAGAACATGGAGGTGACTTTTGCGCGCCATTGTGACTGCGCGAGTCGCAACTCGTTGCGCGCCAACCGCGGGCGTCGTCACTACAACCATTTCGGCTTGCGGAAGCATGCGCGCAAGGCCCATTTGCACATCGCCTGTGCCGGGCGGAAGGTCGATGACGATGTAATCGAGATCATTCGCCCACGAGACATCTTCAAGGAAGTGCTGCACGGCGCGATTCAAAATGAGCCCGCGCCACATGAGTGCGTCGGTTTCATCGTCGACAAGTAATCCCATCGACACAACATCGAGACGTCCGGTGCCAACCGGAATCGATCGGGGAATGATCGTGCGTTCTTCGTTCGGGCCAGTGGTTGCTTCGAGACGACCTTCGATGCCGAGCATGCGTGGAATCGAGAAGCCCCAAATGTCGGCATCGATGACACCGACGGCGAAACCGCGATCGGCCAGTGCCGCGGCAAGGTTGGCGGTAACCGACGACTTGCCGACGCCGCCCTTACCCGAAGCAACGGCGAGGACTCGTGCCCCTGGTGGAACGCGGTTGGGGCCGGCGGTGGATTGTGCGTGCTTTCGGGCAACGTCCATGGCCGCGGCCTTTTGATCTGCATCCATTTCGACCCAATCGATCGAGGCCGAGGTCACGCCAGGAAGGCCCTCGATGCGGGTGAGGATCTCTCGCTTGAGCTGGGCCTTCAGCGGGCAGCCAGCGGTCGTCAGGGCGACCACCACGACAGCGGCGCCGTCTTCAGAAACGGTTGCCGAACGGGCCATACCCAGTTCCACGATGTCGGCCCCGAGCTCCGGGTCGACCACGCCTCGGAGTGAAGCGAGGATCTCGTCGCTGGTGGGAAGGGCAGCCATGGCGGAAATCTACCGGCGGAATGGGGACTCTCCCCGGCCAGACGTGGGATCTTGGCGGCGATTCCGCTACCCTTTTGCGGTACACCGCTGAATCACGGAGGACAACAGTGATCACGCTTACCGAAACAGCCTCTTCAAAGGTCGCCGAACTCATCGCCCAAGAGGGCCAAGACGACCTCATGCTCCGCGTTGCAGTGCGCCCCGGCGGCTGCAGTGGCTTCAGCTACGAAATGTTTTTCGATTCCGAAAAGGATTCCGAAGATGTCGTGAACACCGAGTTCGGTGTTCCGGTCGTGGTCGATCCCTCAAGCGCTCAGCTCCTCACCGGCGCCACCCTTGATTACAAGGACGGCCTTCAGGGTGCAGGCTTCGCGATCGACAACCCCAACGCGCAGAAGACCTGCGGTTGCGGTAACTCGTTCAGCTGACCCTTCTTTCACTCTCTGATCGACGACCGCCTTCGGGCGGTCGTCGTCGCGTACCGCCCTCTTCTTCTCTCAACCTGACCGTGGTGGCATGACCGATTCCTCTCCATCCGAACTCGCGCAGATCACGTTCGTCGTCGATGGCGAACAGGTGAGCGTTCCCGACAACGGCGTGTCGTTGTTGGCGGCATTGCGCGGTCGGCTCGGAAATCGGGCGCCGAAAGCGGGATGCAATCCGCAGGGTCAGTGCGGTTGCTGCACGGTGTTGGTCGATGGTGCACCGCGAGTCGCATGCGTCACGCCAGTTCGGCGCATTGCTGGTCGTGTGATTACGACTGTTGATGGACTGGCAGAAGAAGATCGTGAACGCTGGTCCGA
>CANGMY010000162.1 GCA_947455015.1 Microthrixaceae bacterium
GGATCGCGTCCGTACATGTGACACATGGTGGTGAACCAGCCATCGTCGAGCGCTTCGAAATTGAAGTCGGCGTCCTTGTTGCCCGCACACAGCCAGCCGAGACGAGCGAGAATTTCCCATTCGGGCACGTAGTCCTCGCCAGTGTCGAACAATTGGTCGCTCCACTTCGACGCGTTGCCGATTGACCATGCCCACATGAGTTCGTCGAAATGTGGCGACTCGAGCGGTGACGGGCCGGGCAGCAGTACGTGCGCAAAACGTGTGGTTTCGTTCATGTAGCAATCGATGGCGATCAAACAATCGAGCAACGGAAGCGCGTCTTCAAGGTTCTGGGAGTCGGGAACCGAAAGCGCGGGGTTCGCTGCGATGTTGATGAGTGCCTTGATCTGTCCCTTGCCTGGCGTTGCAATTTCTTCGGCCAAACACGAACACGGAACCTGGCCAAGAATTTCGGGTGCGCCGCGCACTCGACTGCGCCAACGGCCGAACTCTGGTTCTCCCATGATCTTGGTATCGGGTACCCATGTGATGGGTTTGGCGGCGGGCTTACCAAACAACATGCCGCCCGACTTATCGAACTGCCCGGCGATGATGTTGACAACATCGACCAGCCAAGAAGCAAGTGTTCCGAATTCCTGGTTGCACAGGCCGATACGGCCGTAGAGGCCGCCGCGTTCGGCGTTGGCGAGGTCGCGGGCGATGCGGCGAATGGTGTCTGCAGGAACGCGGCAGAAGTCGGCCACTCGTTCGGGCGTGAAGTCGACGCATGCTTCGCGAACTTGTTCGACGCCTTCAACAAGGCCTTCGACATTTCCGAGGGTGAACAGTCCTTCACTGAAGATGACATTGCACATAGCGAGGAGGAAGGCCGCGTCGGTGCCGGGGACGATGGGAAGCCATTCGCTTGCATGATCGGCAGTGATCGTTCGTCGGGGATCGATAACGATGACCTGACCGCCGCGCGCCTTAATGCCGTCGATCTGTGCGAGCTGATCGGGGCTGGCAAGTAGCGAACCACCCGATGCCTGCGGATTGCCGCCCATGATCACCCAGTAGTCAGTGTGCGCAATGTCGACCGTGGGGATCTTCCACATGTTTCCGTACATCAAGACCGATGAAACGTTCTTCGGCCATTGATCGACAGTGCCGGCCGAGTAAATCATCGGGAAGTTGGCCTGACCCATGAGAAGCGCGCCGTAACGGCTGAGGCTGAACGAGTGGCCGGCGGGGTTACCGATAAATGCGGTCATCGATTCGATGCCGTGTTCGTTCAACACGCCATGAAGAAGTTCTTCGCACTTCGCGAAGGCTTCGTCCCACGAGACTTCGCGCCAAGTGTCGCCTTCGCGAATCATGGGGACGCGAATGCGGTCGGGGTCCTCGTGCAAACGGCCGAGCGTGGTGCCCTTGGGGCAAATGAAACCCTTGGACCAGACATCGTCGCGGTCGGGGCGGATGACCTTCACATGGTCGTCATCGTCGAGGTGGACCTCGAGGCCACACATACACTCGCACAGGGGGCATTGGCGCAAATAGACCCGGGTGCCATCGGCCTCGGTTCGGTACTGGCGACCGATGACCTTTTGGCGTGTTGTCGGCGTAGCGACGGGAACTTCCATGGTGCGACCCCCCGGTGCGTAGGAACGGTGCAGAGCGTAGACCGGGGGACTGTCTCACCCGTTCGGCAGGATTTCGGCATGGACACGCCTTCCCCTTCCTTCACGATCGATTGCGACACCTGCGTCATGCAGCACACCGATGCCTGTGGCGACTGTGTCGTGTCGTTCATCTGCTCCCGAGAGCCCGGCGACGCAGTCGTGGTCGACCTCAACGAGTATCGGGCACTCGAAATGCTGGCCGAGTCGGGCCTCGTGCCCGAACTTCGCCATCGCGGGCGTCCTGGCGACTCCCCACAGCCTCGCCACCGCACGGGCTGATCACTTCACCTGTGACAATGGGGGCGTGAACGCGCCCGGCCTCGTCGACGATCTCAACGAAGCGGCCCAGCATGCCGGACTCGCGGCTCTCGGTATTGCAGCGGTCGAGCCCTTTGTCGACACTCGAGAAGCGCTCGAGACTCGCAAAGCCGAGGGTCTCCACGGAGGGATGGCGTTTACCTATCGCGATCCCGTGCGTTCAACTGACCCGGCGCGAATTCTCGAGGGGGCCCGATCCATAGTCGTCGGTGCATTGCCGTATTCCGCTGGTTCGGTGAGCGAACCCTCATTCGAAGGTCCGGCGGGACGCGTTGCCCGTTATGCGATCACGGACCACTACGCAGTGTTGCGTGCGGCGCTCGACGAAGTCGCCGCTGTTCTCGAAGCGGCCGGCCATCGCACCCGTGTCGTTCTAGATGACAACGCGCTTGTTGATCGCGCTGCTGCGCAGCGCGCTGGGTTGGGGTGGTTCGGCCATAACGCGAACCTGCTCATTCCCGGTTACGGAAGTTGGGTGGTTCTTGGCTCGATCCTGACCGATGCTGATCTTTCGCCATCCGAACCGGTGCCCGATGGATGCGGAACATGTCGACGATGCCTCGATGGTTGTCCGACCGGAGCAATCGTCGCACCCGGTGTCGTCGATGCTCGTCGATGTCTTGCGTGGTTGGTTCAGGCGGAAGGCACGTTCCCGTTGGAATTTCGCGAAGCACTCGGCGATCGGATTTATGGATGCGACGAGTGTCAGGAAGTGTGTCCTCCAGCGCGTCGTAGCCCGCAAGCGAAGGAAACGATCGATGCATCGTCATCATGGGTCGATTTGTTGTGGATGCTGCAAGCCGAAGACGATGAGCTTCTTTCGCAACTTGGCCGTTGGTATATCCCGCGCCGCGATCCTCGGTACTTGCGTCGCAACGCGTTGCTTGCACTTGGAAACTCGGCCGATCCGGAATCGGTCGAAGTCCGTGCAGAGGTCGAAAGATTCGCAGCGCTTGGCGCTGAGGACGAGATGTTGCAGGAACACGCGTTGTGGGCGCTACGTCGACTCGACGAACGAGTGCAGGCGCAGCGATGAAACACCTTCTCGTCACAAACGATTTCCCGCCGAAGGTTGGCGGCATTCAGAACTATTTGTGGGAGTTATGGCGTCGACTTCCGCCCGAATCGACGACCGTGCTCACGACTCCGTATCGCGGAGCGAAATCATTCGATGCGCAACAACCAATTCGAATTGAACGCGATTCTTCGAAAGTGCTGTTGCCGACGCGAGCGCTAGCCCGACGTATCGATCGCCTCGCGGCCGAGCTCGATGTCGATCTTGTTTTGCTTGATCCGGCCGTGCCGCTTGGAATCCTTGGACCTTGGCTCGAACGCCCCTACGGCGTCGTTGTGCATGGGGCGGAAGTCACCGTTCCGGGTCGCCTCCCAATCGCAGGATCGGTGCTGCGACGTGTCTTGCGCGGCGCCGAGGTCGTCATTGCCGCTGGTGGTTATCCGGCGGCGGAAGCGCGTCGATGCGCAGGCGTTGAACTTCCGACGATCATCCTCCCGCCAGGTGTCGATACGAACCGTTTCGTTCCCTTAGGCGAACAAGAACGCAGTGGAGTTCGGAAGCGCCTTGGTTTTGATCCCGATGCACCTCTGATTTTGGGGATGAGCCGACTAGTGCCCCGAAAGGGTTTCGACATCCTTATTGACGCAAGCGCTGAGTTGGCGAAGCGATGGCCCACGTTGCAGGTTGCAATTGCTGGTTCAGGTCGCGATCGATCGCGCCTCGAACGACGAGCGAAGCGCCTTGGTGCACCAGTCCGATTCCTGGGGCGTGTCGACGACGCCGATCTTGTTCCTCTTTTGGGCTCTGCTGATGTGTTCGCAATGTTGTGCCGCAATCGGTGGGCAGGACTCGAACAAGAGGGTTTCGGCATTGTGTTTCTTGAAGCTGCAGCTTGTGGAGTCCCCGTTGTTGCCGGTCGCAGTGGAGGTTCCGCCGAAGCCGTGGTTGATCACCAAACCGGCATCGTCGTCGAACAACCCCGAGATGTCGCATCTGTAGTCAAGGCAATCGACGGACTTCTTGACGATGACGCGCTTCGCCAGAAGTTGGGTGATGCTGGTCGGAATAGAGCTAGTGCCGAGTTCACACACGATCGGCTGGCAACATTGCTGTACGAAGAACTGGAACGGATCGGGTCCTGACGTGACTGACGAAAAGAACATCGATGGTGCCGCGAGCGAGGCAACTTCTCCGCACGTAATCGCCGGAACCGGCATCCTCAGAGCAACTGTTGTCGGAA
>CANGMY010000163.1 GCA_947455015.1 Microthrixaceae bacterium
CCGCCGGCCCCTGATGCGATGCAGGCGCTTCGATCGGTTATCGGCGACGGTTCGTTTCCGGATGTTTTCGACGCTTTGCGACCCTCTCCAAATTTGGGGACGCCTCCGGCTTCAACTGGACTCACGCCTGAAACTGCTGCTGCTGTGGCCCGTTCGGTTGTCAAGGTTGAAGGTCCGGCGTGCAACAAGCTTCAGGACGGTTCCGGCTTCGTCACTCGTGAAGGGCTCATCGCAACCAACGCTCACGTAGTCGCCGGTGAGCGGACAACCACGATTATCCGTGACGATGGTCGACGCTTCGAAGGGTCAGTCGTTGCGTTCGATCCCGAGCGTGACCTCGCCATTGTCAAGGTGAGCGGTTTCGATCGTCCGGCGCTTCAATTGGCGACGGAGGCAAACGCATCCGGAGCAGGCACAACTGGGGGAGTCTTTGGCCATCCTGGGGGAGAGCCGCTCAGAATCGCTCCCTTCAAAGTTGCACGAGTGATCAATGCAACAGGCCGCGATATCTACGGATCGAACCGTACCGAGCGCAAAGTCCTTGAACTTTCCGCTTCCTTACGTCCTGGCGACTCTGGATCAGCACTCACGAATCCTCAAGGCGTTGTTGTCGGAGTTGCCTTCGCTATTGCTCGTGACGTCGAGAACGTTGCCTACGCCTTGGCGCCTTCGGAGCTCCAGGAAGTACTAGCAACCGTGAATGGCGCGACCATTGGTACCGGTCCATGCGTTAGTTGAGAACGCTGTTCTGGAGATTTTCATCGCCATTGAAAAAGCGAAGAGCCCCAGCTGTGCTGGGGCTCTTCCAGAAATTCACTTGAGAACGAACTGCAACTCACTCAACTTCGATGAAGATGCATTCTCCAGGGCATTCTTCGGCGGACTCGATAACACCATCGAGTTGTCCGTCGGGGATGTTGGCGAGACCAGCTGCGCCACCCGGATCTGAGTACACCTTGTCGCCCTCTTTGACGTATGCGAGACCGTCGTCAAGCAGCGTGAACACGTCAGGAGCAATCTCCTCGCAGAGTCCGTCGCCTGTGCAGAGATCCTGATCGATCCAGACCTTCATGTGTCACTACACCTCTTCGTGAGGGGGAAATGGGAACGTCAGAAACCATAGTGGCTCGGACGCCGCAGGAAGAACCGGGCCCCACTTTCTTCTCGGAGGAACCCGCACAACACGTTCCGGTCAGTCGCCTCGCAGAGAGTCCCGATAGGGTCCCTCGCAAGAGGAGGAGGTCTGAGCGATGAGTCCCCAGGATCCGATAATTGGCAACAACTTCCCTGATCACGAACTCAGGGAACAGTTCCGTGTCCTCGAAGAGGAAGTGGCTTCGCTCCGTCGTCGTCTTCAAGATGCTCCCAAGCGAGTTCGTACTCTTGAAGAGCGTCTTCTCGAGACCAAGGGTCAGTTATCCCAAGCTGTGAATCAGAATGAGAAGCTGACATTCACACTGCGCGAGGCACGTGACCACATCGCCGCTCTCCGCGATGAAGTTGAAAAGCTCAGCCAGCCTCCCGCCGCTTACGGGACGTTCATTGATCACAATGACGACGGAACTGTTGACGTCTTCTCTGGCGGGCGAAAAGTGCGGGTTTCACTGCATCCAGATATCGCGACATCTGAACTCATTCGTGGTTCCGAAGTCGTTCTCAATGAGTCGCTCAACGTTGTGCTTGCCCGCTCTCCTGAGCGCACCGGCGAGGTCGTGACATTTAAAGAACTCCTGAGCGACGGACACCGCGCCATGATCGTTGGCAGAGCGGACGAAGAGCAGGTAGTCGAAGTCGGCGCCGACCTTGTCGGCGTCAAGCTTCGGGCTGGTGATTCAGTGTTGCTCGATCCAAGAGCTTCAATGCTTCTCGAAAAGTTGCCTCGCCCAGATGTCGAAGAACTCGTGCTCGAAGAAGTCCCCGACATCTCCTATGCCGATGTTGGCGGACTCGATTCGCAAATCGAACAGATCATGGATGCCGTCGAGCTCCCGTTCCTCCACCACGATCTTTTCGCCGAGCACAAGTTGCCAGCTCCGAAGGGCATTCTTCTTTACGGGCCCCCAGGCTGCGGTAAGACCCTCATCGCCAAGGCTGTTGCGAACTCGCTCGCGAAGAAGGTCGCCGAAGTTTCCGGGGACCAGCACGCTCGCAGTTATTTCCTCAACATCAAGGGCCCCGAGCTCCTCAACAAGTACGTCGGCGAAACCGAACGTCAGATTCGCCTTGTGTTTGAGCGAGCACGCGAAAAGAGCGAAGAGGGCTGGCCAGTCATCGTCTTCTTCGACGAAATGGACTCGCTTTTCCGAACGCGCGGCACCGGAATTAGTTCGGACATGGAGTCGACCATCGTTCCGCAGTTGCTGGCCGAGATCGATGGCGTTGAAACACTCAAGAACGTGATTGTGATCGGCGCATCGAATCGCGAGGATCTCATCGACCCTGCAATCTTGCGCCCCGGGCGACTCGACGTGAAGATCAAAATTGAGCGACCCGATGAAAATTCAGCGGGTCAGATCTTCGCTCGTTATCTCACGGCTGATCTGCCGCTCGATGTGGTCGAGATCGATTCACTCGGCGGTGGCGACCCCGAGAAGACGGTTCGCGTGATGATCGAGCAAACCGTTGCCGAGATGTATCGCGCCGACGAAGCCAACCAGTTCCTCGAAGTCACCTACCAAAACGGCGACAAAGAGATCATGTATTTCAAGGACTTCTCCTCCGGGGCGATGATCGAGAACATCGTTCGAAGAGCCAAGAAGCTTGCGATCAAACGGTTCTTGAAGACTGGCGAGCGTGGTATTCGAGTGAACGACATGTTCGAATCGATACATCAGGAATACAAAGAGCACGAAGATCTGCCAAACACAACCAATCCGGACGACTGGGCGAAAATTTCTGGCAAGAAGGGCGAGCGAATTATTTACATCCGTACGCTCGTGAAGCATTCGGAATCAGAAACTTCAGGCGGGCGTTCGATTGAACGCGTGGGCACTGGTCAGTACCTCTGAAGTCGATCAGAAAGCATCGATAGGTTCATCTCGTGGCGATCAGAAAGATCTGTGGGATCGAAACCGAATACGGCATCGTGTATCGCGGCGTCGATGATCCCAATCCGATTACAGCATCCTCAATTCTTATTAATTCCTACCTGAGTGACCTCAATCGGTCTGGCGGTGCAGTGCACGGAGCGCCCGGCGTGGGCTGGGATTTCGAGTTTGAGACTCCAGGATCAGACGCTCGAGGTGCTGCGAGTCCCGATGCGATGCCGCCCGAGGTTGAAACCCATATGGTCAACGCCGTACTCACCAATGGTGCTCGCTACTACGTTGACCACGCCCACCCAGAACTCTCAACGCCCGAGTGCGGTGATGCGCTTTCTGTCGTGACGTTCGATCGTTCCGCAGAGCTCATTCTGGAGCGATCAATGCGCACGGCCGATGCTCTTCTGCCCGATGGTCAGTCGATTGTTGTCTACAAGAACAACTCCGACGGCAAAGGGAACTCGTATGGATGTCATGAGAATTATCTCATTGACCGAGACCTTCCCTTCGGTCGAATCGTCGCTGAAATCACACCGCATTTTGTGACCCGTCAGATCTACTGCGGTGCAGGAAAGGTCGGAAGTGAAATCGGTTTCTCTCCCGACGTCGTTCCGTTCCAGATCAGTCAGCGAGCCGATTTCTTCGAAGAGGAAGTCGGACTTGAGACAACCCTCAAACGACCGATCATCAACACCCGTGACGAACCGCATGCTGATCCCCAGAAATATCGTCGTCTTCACGTGATCATCGGCGACGCCAACATGAGTGAAGTTGCCACCTTCCTTAAGGTGGGTTCCACGTCACTTGTCTTGGCCATGATTGAGGACGACTGGATCAAGCGTGATCTCAGGTTCGCCAACCCCATCCATGCATTGCGCACGGTGAGCACAGATCTTTCGCTTTCAACCCCTCTTCCTTTTCTCGCTGGCGGTTCAGCGTCAGCGCTTGAGGTGCAGCGTTACTTGTTCGAGCGTGCGGTGGATTGGGGCCAGAATCACGGCTTCGATGTCGTCGGCGAGAACATTGGCCCAGAAATCATTCGTCGCTGGGACGACGTACTTTCCGGACTCGAATCAGATCCGGAGTCCCTCTCGACCACGGTCGACTGGGTCGCCAAATATCGACTTATCAATGGCTACCGAGAACGTCACGGGCTGCAATGGGGCGATGCACGACTCCACGCAC
>CANGMY010000164.1 GCA_947455015.1 Microthrixaceae bacterium
AACTAAAGGCGACCGGGTGCGAGCGACACGACCGACCGCGTCATACGCGATGTCGAAGACATTTGCACCGTCACCCTTCGCTTCCGGGAAGTCGACAAGACGACCGATCGACGCGCCAATCCCGGGAACATCGACGTAGTACACGGCCGATGTCGAGCCGTCCCAGAACTTCACCTGACACAACATGCCGTTCGGAGCCGCAACAAAACCACTGGCCGGTTTCGGACAGTCACCACCGCCGTAGACGAATGTGACCGCGCGACCCGACACCGGATCAGACACCGACTGGATGCGCCCACCCGACCACTTCTGACCTAAAACTGGATTGCCTTCACTCGAAATCGACGACAGATACGCGATGTTGCTCGTGCCATCAACAGCAAAAACGGAGGTCGAGGATTTTGTCGTGACCGAGAATGTGCCATCGGCATTTTTGATCAGCACCGGGGCGAGACCATTGCTATTGAGATCGCCGGAACCGAGTTGCACCGGAGTAAGCGCGCCGCCAGCACTTTCGCGGTAGTTCGACACCATGCCATTGGTGCTCACCAAACCGACACTCCCATCTTCGGCAAGAACGATGCGCTGATACTCCGAACTCGACGCCGCCTGCAGGCTCCAACCGGCAGGCAATCCCGGTTCGGCCGCGTTCGACCCTTGGTACTGCACACCGAATCCAACTGTTCCGGGTACCGCTCCCATGGCGTGCGAAGACCATGCGATCGATGCCTCACCCGAGGAGAGCGAAACGTTCACTCCACCAACGGAATCGATCTGCTGCACACCAGGCATCTGTAGATCGACCGAAAAGGAACCACCAACGGGGTTCTGCCCATCGCTGGTGGCCTTCCACGTGTACACATTCCCCTGCTGCAAACCGGCCCCTAATGGCACGCGAGTGCTGTTACCAGTTTCGGAATACGTCTTCGTGCCGAATGCACTCTTGCCATCGCTCAGATCGCTAAGCGTGAACGTCCACGCGCCAGTCGCACCCGGAACACTCAGTGTCGGCGACAGCGAAGTAGTTACCCACGAACTCGGCGTTACCACCGCACCGAAGTACACCGGCACGCGCTCACCCGAACCACTACCAGCCGGCAACGCCGCGAGCGCCGTCGGATCACCCGCTTCACCAGTTGCCGCATTGCGATTTGAATCAGACGAACAGGCCGAAGCCAGTAAGGCCAATGAAAGGCCAATCGCAACAGTTGAGATGGCAAAACGACGACGCATTGAGGGTCTCCGGAATCGTTGGATTCAAACGGCGACACCATAGCATCTTGATGTCAACTTTGTTGACTTCGGGTGAGTCGTTAACCCGGGACTCCCCAATAGGAATACTCGTTTCGGAGTTGCTTGACGCCCTTCCAACTTCTGACGTACGTCGATTGCCCGCCCACCTTGTAGGTCGTCTTTTCAAAGAGTTTGTTCACGGCATCGACTCGAGCCTTGGTCACGAACGACTTGTCCGCCGCCTTCAGCAGCGTCGAACCCGCGTCTGCACCTTCGATCGTTCCGGCCTTCAACAAATCAGCGGCGCGATTGAGGCTCTTTGCATTCTTGGCGATGAACATCGTGCCCAACTTCGCCGCGTCGTCTCCTGCGCCCAGTGCTTTGGCCGACTTGACGGCCTTCGTCCACTGGGTGCGACCCCCGATGCCTCCGAGCACGCCGCTCATAAGAGCGGAGATTCCCATTTGCTTCAGCGAGAACTCTGTCTCTGTCTTCTCAAGTCCATAGCGCTCCCACAAATAGATCGCTGCGTACGACGCTGCACCGATCACTGCATTGATGGCTGCGGCCACCATGAAGCCCGCGGCAGGAGTGGCGAAGACCGAAACAACAAGAGAAACGACACCAACAACAATTGTCGGCAACCAATCGGTAAACGACTCACCGGATGGATCGGAAATATTGACAGGATCTTGGTTGGCGTAGTCGTACGCGTTCGCTCCACCACCGACTTTGGGGTCGAGCTGAATGAATCGACCGAGCGCCGGCACGTACACGCGTGCACCCATCATCACATAGGTGGTTTTCAGCGCTTGCGTTTCATTACCCGTCGTGGCTTGCCATGAAAGATTCGGTGTCGACGCATCAGTCGGGCCTGGATCAGTGAGTAACTGACCAAACGGGTCGTAGACCTGCACCGCACCCATCTGTACGCCAGCATCGTCAGTCGTGAAGAAACGATCTCCGTCGATGCTGGAGAATTCCCATCGACTTGTTCCGCCAACCAATGACCGCATGAACATTGCGCCACCGGGTAGCGCAAGCACTTGCGCTTGAGCGTTGCCGTCAGCATTAAGCATGACGCCATTCAGGCCGTACCTAATAGTTCCGGCATCGGCACCACCGGTAGTGGTTTTCGACATGATGTTTCCGGTGACGCCGCGCTCGTACGCGACCGACACCGTGCCATCGGTAGAGCCAATCAATCGATCGACTGCGTCGTAGGTAAACGTGTCGGGTCCAACCTTGGTCGCATTGCCCCGTTTGTCGTAGGTGATGCCATCGGACGCCGACGGATCAGTCGTAGCCGTGAGTTGATCAGCACCGTTGTAGGTGTAGGTGTAGTCGCCCGTCGTTGCGCCATCGGTGAGCACTTTTTGCGAGGTGCGATTTGAATTCGCATCGAAGGTGTAGTTCCACGACTTCGATGACGGAATCAATCCGGCGGATGCAGTCGCACTCGAAAGATGTCCAGCGTTGTCGTGAACGAAACTCATCGACGTTGTTTTCCCGCCAGCGGTGAACGACGTGCCGGAAACGTTGTTTGCCGCAGAGATTTGATTTGCGGTGGACCACGACTGACTGTTCGGGCCGACCCAAGACATTGCGTTCAACCTGTTGGCGATGTCGTATCCGTTCGAAACCGTTACTCCGCTGCCGTATGCGATCGAACTCGAGGTGCCATCGGGGTTCATCGTGAGTGTCGCAACAACTCGGCCATCGAGGGAAACGGATCGCAGCCAGCCGCGAGCATCGTAACTATTTGTCGTAATAGACGGCACGGCGCCGGGCGCTGTCGTCGTGACTGAGGCAACTTCACCCGTTCGAGTGTCGTACGTCGTCACCGACTGAATGCCATATCGATCGGTGCCCATCACGGGACGGCCGAGAAGATCAACCTCGGCTTTCGCAGTTGATACATCTGAGCCGATGGTTGTTGTCGTTTGCGCAACGAGTGGGTTGCCGTCGACGGCGTAGACGGTTTCCTCCAACATCTTCTGACCCATGCCAACAAGTTCGACCTTTGTCTGTCGACCAGCCTTGTCATACGTCGTGCAAATCGTTCCGCCATCGCTCAGCGCAAGAGCAACCGTGCGGCCAGCGCCATCCACCCACTGCGTGCTCGATGGCCCGTCACCGCCAACGCCTGGGGTCGTCGTCTTCTTCGCAGCACCGCCCTGATTCGCCGAGGCGGCACCGGGGCACGCTGACTTCGCGCTTTCCCTATCACCCCAATAAGAGAACGAGAACGAGTTTCCGCCAGGAGCAGTCGAAGAAATCTGTCGACCCCAACCGCCCTTGCCGTTCTTTCCCGATTCGTACGCCAACGATGTCTTGGCGTTGGCCTGCGTTGTGCGCGATGTCACTAACCCCGTTGCGGGATTTTCGTAGGTCGTCTTCGAAACGCTCTCGACGTTTGCATTCTGCACCGTTGGGTCGATGACCTTCGTGGTGGTTGCGTAGCCGTACTGCGGTCGAAGACGATCGGTGGGTATCGATCCGCCTGAACCGGCATCGGGGCCACTCCACAGAATGTCCATCGACGCTTGCGGCTGAGGACTTGAAACATCGATGCGAATCGATTGGTACCCAGGCTGCAGATCGAGATCGTTGCAACCGCCGTTGGTGCAGAGAACGTTGTTGATGCGAAGCGTGGCAAGCGAATTGTTCGAGGTGAAGGAGTACTTACCCGCAGCATCGATGCGCAGACCACCCGTCATCACCGCTGCCCATTCGCCCTTGTTGCCTGCAGGCGATGTCGGCCAGTTAACCGTCAACGAAGGAGCGGCGATGCCATCGACCTTGGGACCCATCTCCTGCACGCCGTTAACGCCGAGATCAGTCGTCGATGGCCAGTAGGTGACATCGAGACCCTTCATCTCAAGGCCATCGGGCGCGACGTCATAGCTCTTGTCGTATTCGCGCAGTGACGCTTGTGACTCAGCGATCGAACCCTTGGTGGGGCCGCGAGTTTCAACCAGCTG
>CANGMY010000165.1 GCA_947455015.1 Microthrixaceae bacterium
ATGCGTCTCCCGATCGGTTACGCGTTGGCGTGGCCCGATCGCATCGCGACGCCGTTCGGAAGAATCGATTGGACCACGCTTGGCCAACTCGATTTTGAACCACCTGACCTTGAAGCGTTCCCGTGTCTTGCCCTTGCCTACGCCGCTGGCCGAACGGGCGGTACCGCTCCGGCCTGGATCAGCGCCGCCAACGAGGTTGCCGTCGATGCGTTCCTTGACGGTCAAATCGCCTGGCGCGAAATCGCTTCGGTCATCGCAGCAACGCTTGATCGACACGATGGTGGCCCGGCCTCCGATGCAGCAGCAGTCATCAATGCCGACGCTGAAGCTCGAAGAATCGCTCGTGAAGAACTCAATCATCTCGCGTCGGTGGTCCGTTCATGACAACACCACTCGAATCACAGAATTCGGAAGCAATCGACGAGGGAGTTGCACCGCGCCCGCCCCTGCTTGAGCGAATTTTCGGAAACCAGTTCGTACTGCTTGGTTTGCTTCTCTCGCTGCTCGGATGGGTTGCGCTCACCCGCATTTGGTTGTTCGTTCTGATTGTCGCCATTCTCGCATCGGTGTTCTTGCACGAAATGGGCCATTTCCTCATGGCCAAACGCAATGGCATGAAGGTCACCGAGTTTTTCATCGGTTTTGGTCCGCGCGTGTGGTCCTTCCGCCGAGGTGAAACTGAATACGGACTCAAACTCATTCCGGCTGGCGCGTATGTACGGATCATCGGCATGCATGGTCTCGAGGAAATTGACGACTCCGACGATGAAGGCCGTACGTATCGAGCCCAGTCTTATTGGCGCCGTATGCCGGTGGTTCTTGCTGGCCCTGTGATGAACATTGTTTTAGGTCTGCTGCTACTCGTCGTGGTGTTTGCTGGATTTGGTCAACCGTCTACCGACAAGTGGAAGGTTGAAACGGTTTCATCAGGTTCTGCTGCTGCAAACGCTGGCCTTCAGCCGGGCGACCGAATCCTTGCATTCGACGGAGAGCCCGTAGGTGCGTTTGATGACTTCACCAGCATCGTGCGCGTACACGCAGGTTCGTCAGGCGAACTCACAGTCCAGCGCGGCGATCAAACACTTACTCTTCCTGCAACGATCGGCTGGTCACTCAATTCCGATGGTGCACGAGCACTCCAGCCGCTCCTTCCTGGCGATCGCGTCACGAAAGTTGGCGACGTTTCGGTGTCGTCGTATTCAGCGATGCAAGCCGAGTTGCAGCGTTACATCGGCCCAGTCACGATCACCTTTGAGCGCAATGATCGGGCATTTACGACCACTGTCGATGGCCCCATTGCAATGCCCGTGGATGGCGATCGCGGATTCCTCGGCGTGAGCCCAAGTTCGGTGATCGTGCACGCCGGAATTGTTCAAGCCACTGGTCAGGCCTTCACGGCATTCGGCGACACTGTCGTTGGTTCGGTGCAGGGCATGGGCCGGATCTTCTCCCCTTCGGGAATCAGTAAGTTGGCCTCGCAGGTCGCGAACGGCGGAAGTTCTCAAACATCGGGTTCGATTGAACCGGTGGGCTCGGGATCAACAGGCACCGGCTCAGGTTCAGGCTCTTCTTCGACAGCGTCATCGAACGCTGATCGGCCAATGTCGATCCTTGGCATCGTGAATGTGGGAACACAGCTCGGGGAACAAGCGGGTTGGGCTGGTGTCCTCGCGCTTTTAGCAACGGTCAATATCTTCCTTGGCCTCATCAACCTTCTGCCGCTTCTCCCGTTCGACGGTGGTCACATCGCCGTTGCGACCTATGAAGAGATTCGAACCCGGATGTCAGGCAAGTCCTATCGGGTCAACATGGCCAAATTCATGCCCGTTACCTATGTGGTGGTGTTGCTCATGGTCGGGCTCTTCGCGTCCACGCTGTATCTCGATGCCGTGGACCCCGTAAAACTCTCGCCGTAGCCCTAACCTCATCACCGTGAGCGAGCTTTCCCCCCAGACCCGATACCCACGTCGCGCAACTCGTCAGTTGCACGTTGGTGATGTTGCTGTTGGTGGCGGCGCGCCGATCACGATCCAGTCGATGACGACCACCAAGACGGCCGACGTCGAAGGCACGCTGCAACAGATCTACGCGCTTGCTGGTGCGGGTTGCGACATAGTGCGCTGCACCTGCAACGAACAAGAAGCCGCCGAAGGACTTGCGCACATCGTTCCGCGTTCGCCGCTGCCGATCATCGCTGACATTCATCATCAGTACCGACGAGCGCTTGAAGCAATGGAAGCGGGTGTGCAGGGTTTGCGTTTGAACCCGGGCAACATTCGTCGGCCCGAACACATCAAGGCCGTTGCCCTCGAAGCGAAGGACCGCGGGATCCCGATTCGTATTGGGGTCAACGGCGGTTCGCTTGATCCCGAGTTGTACGAGAAGTACGGCGGCAAAGTCACTGCCGAAGCAATGGTCGAATCGGCTAAGCGTGAGCTCGCGTATTTCGAAGAGGTCGGTTTCGACGATGTGAAGATCTCGGTGAAGGCATCGAACGTTGCGCTCATGATTGATGCGTACCGACTTCTTGCCGACACTGTCGACTACCCCTTGCATCTGGGCGTGACCGAAGCCGGACCGCCTCCGGCAGGACTCGTGAAAGCAACTGCAGGTATGGCCACCTTGTTGGCCGAAGGAATTGGCGACACCATCCGCTATTCACTCACTGCCGATCCGGTTGAAGAAGTGCGCGCTGGTCGTTGGTTGCTTGAAAGTCTTGGTCTGCGCGAACGACGCGGCCTCGATCTCATTGCATGTCCTTCGTGCGGTCGCGCTGAAGTTGATGTCATTGAAGTTGCTGCCCGCGCTCAAGACGCGCTGACGGATTTGAACATTCCTATCCAAGTCGCCGTCATGGGATGCGTCGTGAACGGGCCCGGTGAAGCTCGTGAAGCCGATCTCGGTATTGCTGCTGGTCGAAAGCGCGGCCACCTGTTCGTAAAGGGCGAAGTGGTCAAGGTCGTTCCCGAACCCGAGATGGTCGAAGCGCTTGTGGAATGGGCGCAGATCATTGCCGACGGGGGCGTGGAAGAAGCACTTCGTCGCAAAGACGCTGGTGCTGCAGCCGAAGCAGAAGCCGATCGCATGGCGTTGCTCGACGACAAGGGCGACGACGCCAATAACGCCGACGAGCGCATTCAGATCATTCGCAAACTCGACTGAAACCACACACGCACGCCAATCGTGGTCAGTCCTGAAGAGGTCGTCGCCTAGCATCGGCCCCCATGGCTAAGGCTCCTGTTCTCACCCCGCAGTCCGAAGATTTCCCGCGCTGGTACCAAGACATCGTTGCCAAGGCCGAACTGGCCGACAACGGTCCGGTGCGCGGCACGATGGTCATCCGCCCTTACGGATATTCAATTTGGGAGCAGATGCAGGCCGAGGTTGATCGACGCATCAAGCGCGCTGGTGCCAAGAACGCCTACTTCCCGTTGTTCATCCCCGAGAGCTATCTCAAGCGTGAAGCTGAGCATGTTGAAGGTTTCAGCCCCGAACTCGCAGTCGTCACTGTTGCTGGTGGCAAGGAACTTGAAGAGCCGGTCGTGGTTCGTCCCACCTCGGAAACCGTCATCGGCGAGTTCATGGCCAAGTGGGTCCAGAGTTACCGCGATCTTCCGTTGTTGCTCAACCAGTGGGCCAACGTTGTTCGCTGGGAACTTCGCCCGCGAGTCTTTCTGCGTACGAGCGAGTTCCTTTGGCAAGAAGGACACACCGCGCACGTCAGCGAAGACGATGGTCGCCAGTACGCCGAACGAATCCTGCACGATGTGTATGAGTCGTTCATGCGCGACATTCTCGCGATGCCCGTTGTTGTTGGTCGTAAGACCGCAAAGGAACGCTTTGCTGGCGCCACGAACACGATGACCTGTGAAGCGATGATGGGCGACGGAAAAGCTTTGCAAATGGGCACGAGTCACGAACTCGGTCAGAACTTCGCGAAGGCATTCGACATTCAGTACCTCGACAACGAAGGCACACAGCAGCACGCATGGACAACTTCGTGGGGCGTTTCTACCCGCATGGTTGGTGGTCTCATCATGTGTCACGGCGACGACAACGGCTTGCGTATTCCGCCGGCACTCGCGCCTGTTCAGGTTGTTGTGCTTGCGGTTCGCGATGACGACGCCGTCATCGAACGTTGTCGCACGCTCGCCGAAGAACTCGCCGATGCTGGCGTACGCGTCGAACTCGATGTGCGCGTCGAAACGTCAATGGG
>CANGMY010000166.1 GCA_947455015.1 Microthrixaceae bacterium
AATCGTCATTACGCGCATGTTGATATGCCGGGCCATGCTGATTACATCAAGAACATGATCACTGGTGCCGCTCAGGTTGACGGTGCGATTTTGGTTGTTTCGGCTGCTGATGGTCCGATGCCTCAGACTCGTGAGCATGTTCTTCTTGCTCGCCAGGTTGGTGTGCCGTCTTTGGTTGTTGCGTTGAACAAGGTCGACATGGTCGATGATGAAGAACTTCTTGATCTGGTTGAGCTTGAGGTTCGTGAGCTTCTGAACGAATACGAGTTCCCTGGTGATGATGTTCCGGTCATCAAGGTTTCAGCGTTGAAGGCTCTTGAGGGTGACGCGACGGCAACGGCGCAGATCCTTGAGCTGATGGCTGCTGTTGATGCGTACATTCCTCAGCCTGAGCGTGACACTGACAAGCCGTTCCTTATGCCGATTGAAGATGTGTTCACGATCACTGGTCGTGGCACGGTTGTGACCGGTCGTGTGGAACAAGGCATTGTGCACACGGGTGACGAAATCGAAATCGTTGGTATTAAGCCGACGCAGAAGACCACTTGTACTGGTGTTGAAATGTTCCGCAAGCTCCTTGATGAGGGTCGTGCGGGAGACAACATTGGTGCGCTTCTTCGTGGAACGAAGAAGGAAGAAGTTGAGCGTGGTCAGGTTCTCGCAAAGCCGGGTTCCATCACTCCGCATACCGAGTTCGAGGCTCAGACCTATGTTCTGACCAAGGAAGAAGGCGGCCGTCATAAGCCGTTCTTCACGAACTACCGTCCGCAGTTCTATTTCCGTACGACCGATGTCACTGGTCAGATCTCGCTTCCGGCGGGCACGGAAATGTGTATCCCGGGTGATAACACCGAGATGACTGTTGAACTCATCCACCCAATCGCGATGGAAGAGGGCTTGCGCTTCGCCATTCGTGAAGGTGGCCGTACCGTCGGCGCCGGCCGCGTCACCAAGATCCTTAAGTAGGAGCAGCCGTTATGGCCCGCAACGACAAGCGAATCGCTGTCACTCTGGAATGTCAGGTGTGCAAGCGTCGCAACTACATCACGAAGAAAAACAAGATCAACGATCGTGAGCGCATTGAGCTCATGAAGTACTGCAAGTGGGATCGTGTGCACACTGCACACAAGGAGACCCGCTGAACAAGCACGAAGACAGCGCGTCGGTGGTGGCCCCAGTGGCTGCCACCGACGTTGCGCGTCTGGAGTCAAACGAGATGGGAACGCTTGTTGCCGAGGCGCGCGATGGTGACCGCAGCGCATTCGATGCACTCGTTCGGCGCACGTGGGCCGATACCTATTCGCTTGCGTTTCGTTTGACAGGTAACGCGGAAGATGCGCGCGACGTTTGCCAAGAGGCGTATTTGCGCGCGTTTCGAGGTCTTCGTCGATTCCGCGGCGATGCGCGTTTTACGACGTGGCTTTACCGAATCACTGCGAATTGCGCGTCGACGCAGTTAGGTCGTCGCCGCCGTCATCGTCATGAAGAGCTCGATGACGAACTCGAACTGAATGATCTTTCGCCGGGTGTCGATCCGGTAGGTCGTTCCGAATCGGCGAGTTTGCGTGATGCAGTGCAAAAGGCATTGGCCGCGCTTCCACCGAAGCTTCGTGCCGTTGTCGTTCTGCGTGACATCTACGACCTCTCCCACGAGGTCATTGCTGCCGAACTTGGGATTTCCGTTTCAGCCGCCAAAGTCCGACTGCATAGGGCTCGCCATCGTTTGCGTGACGATGTGTTCTTGCGTTCAGAAGCCGAGGGGAGAGCACATGACGATGTCGACCGTCCTGCCGTGTGATCGTTTGGCCGAATTGATGCCCGACCTGCTCGATGACCCCAGTCTCCTCACCGCGGCCGATTCGGGTCATATCGCCCAGTGCCTGCGGTGCCAGGCGGAGATGGCCCGATTCCGTCGCCTCCGGCGGACATTGGCCAGCCTGCGCCTACAGCAGGTCGCGGCCGATCCAGGTCTGGTCGATGACCTCCTCGAAGGACTCGATTCGGCAGCCGAACGCCGGGAACGCCACCGCATCGCCGGCCGAAGGGCCGCCTCGATTGTGGGGCTGGCTGCAGCGACTGCTGCCGGGGTTGGTGGCGTCCTGGTGCTGGCCACTCGGCGCCGATCTGCCTGAGGTTTCAGTGGGGCCGAAAAATCCCGGTTCGCAACGGAAGGGGGAGGGGGCCTAGTCTCTCCCACTCGGACCTGCAGGGGTCTGGCCGAACGCGTCGGCTGGTACCCTCACAGGCCCGGCGTAGTGCCCTAGGGCAGTAGCTCAATTGGTAGAGCACCGGTCTCCAACACCGACGGTTGGGGGTTCAAGTCCCTCCTGCCCTGCTCGAAAAGTCCGCGTCGATGTCGGCGCGAAACGTAAGTGGAAGTGTTTCGATGGCTCTCAACAGAGAACAAAAACGAATGCTGCAGCGTCAGGGCGAACTTGGCCCCGATGGCGAACCCATTCGCGCCCGTCGAGGCTCCCAGCAACGCGCAAAAGAACGCACCGGACCAGTCGAGTTCGCTCGTGAGGTTCGATCGGAACTGCGCAAGGTCGCGTGGCCCACTCGGTCCGAGACCATCAACTACTCCATCATCACCATCGTCACCCTCATCTTTTTCACCCTCTTGATCTTCGGTATCGACTGGGTGTTCTCCGAGGCCGTACTGAAACTGTTCAACGCCTGATGACCATGAATGACGACACCCAATTTTCAAACGACGCGGTCGATGCGTCTGCTTCCGACGTGATTGTTGAAGAAATCATTGAGGAAATCGACGTCATCGTCGATGAAGCAGGCGACATCGAAGTGATCGACACCGAGATCGAGGTCGACGTCATCGACACCGATGAACTGCTTGAGCAAGCGCGTCCGCGTGCACAAAGCCCGTTCGATCGTCCTGGTCGTTGGTACGTCGTGCACACGCAGTCGGGTTACGAGAAGAAGGTCAAGCAAAACCTCGAAGCTCGTACGCAATCGATGAACATGGAAGACAGCATTCACGAATGCGTCATTCCCATGGAAGACGTTGTTGAATTCAAGAACGGTAAGAAGCAGATCGTTCAGAAGAAGGTCTTCCCGGGTTACCTCCTTGTTCGTTGCGACATGACAGACGACTCTTGGTACGTCATTCGCAACACGCCAGGCATCACCGGCTTCGTCGGTCAGGGTGCAAAGCCGTCGCCGCTTCCGCGTCGCGACGTCGAGAACTTCCTCACCGTTCCGGACGAAACCGAAGAGGTCACAACAAAGCGCGGCAAGCCCCGTCTCGAGTACGAGCAGGGCGAAACCGTTCGGGTCAAGGAAGGCCCCTTTGCCGACTTCTCCGGCGAGATCGTCGAGATCAACGAGGATCAACTCAAGGTCAAGGTGTTGGTCAACATCTTCGGTCGTGAGACCCCCGTCGAACTCGAGTTCTCTCAGGTCGCAAAGCTGTAGGAATCACCGGCTTCGGTCGGAGGAATTGTCAGAGACGGCTCTGAGCCGTCAGAATCTCCCGCCGCCCGCTGGGCGCAGGAACACAAGAAAAGAAGCGAGTCGCAATCATGGCCAAGAAGAAGGTTTCGGCCGTCGTGAAAATCCAGATCCCCGCAGGTGGAGCCAACCCGGCCCCGCCCGTCGGTACCGCGCTCGGCCCACACGGCGTCGCGATCATGGATTTCTGCAAGGAATACAACGCCAAGACCGAGGCGCAGAAGGGCACCATCGTGCCCGTCGAGATCACGATCTTCGAGGATCGCAGCTTCACCTTCATCCTCAAGACCCCGCCGACCTCGGTGCTCATCAAGCAGGCCGCTGGTCTGCCGAAGGGCTCGCAGACTCCGTCGAAGTCCGTCGCCGGTTCCATCACCGACGCACAGGTCACCGAGATCGCACAGGTCAAGATGCCTGATCTCAACGCCAACGATCTCGAGGCCGCTCGCCTTCAGGTTGCTGGTACCGCCCGCTCCATGGGCATCGAAATTCGCTGATCGCAGTACCGGTTCGCACCTGCGAACCCGCCATGCCGAGGACAACCTCACCCGGCAGGTGAATCGTTTGCACCCACTGTGGTGCCCGACCCGAGGGAGCCGAAATGGCACAGCACGGTAAGAAGTACAACGCAGCAGCATCCAGTTTCGACGGCGCCACTCAGCACGGCTCGACCGAAGCAATCACCAAGGTGAAGACGTTGGCATCGGCCAAGTTCGATGAAACCGTTGAACTTTCGGTGCGTTTGGG
>CANGMY010000167.1 GCA_947455015.1 Microthrixaceae bacterium
CGCCCACTTGCGTTCAGCCTTCGAAAGACGCCCCGAATTGGTGGCATCCGACGACTCTGTAACGACTTCAAGCGGTGCCACCACCTCGGGAACGCTAGTCCCGAGGTGGTGAACCACCGATTGCATCAGTTGATGGTCAGCGCTCCGTCGGAATCGACATCGACAACAACCGTGTCGCCTTCGCCGAACCGACCCTCGAGGATTGCGATGGCCAACGGATCGGCGATCTCGCGCTGAATAACTCTCTTGAGCGGTCGAGCGCCATAAGCGGGGTCGTATCCCTCGGCAGCAAGTGCGGCACTCGCTGCCGGGGTGATAGTGAGCGAAATTCGACGCTGCGCCAAACGGTTCGTGATGCCCTCGAGTTGGATGTCGACAATACGACCCAAGTCTTCTTCAGTCAGCGAACGGAAGCGCACGATGTCATCGATGCGGTTCACGAACTCCGGCTTGAAATAGTCGCGGGGTTCGCCGGGAAGGTTCGAAGTCATGATCAACACCACATTGGTGAAGTCAACCGTTCGCCCTTGACCATCGGTGAGGCGGCCGTCGTCGAGCAATTGCAGCAACACGTTGAACACGTCTGGATGCGCCTTCTCGAGTTCGTCAAGAAGAACCACTGAGTAGGGCCGACGGCGAACAGCTTCGGTGAGCTGTCCACCCTCGTCGTAACCGACATAGCCAGGAGGTGCACCGATAAGGCGCGACACGGAATGCTTCTCCATGTATTCGCTCATATCAATGCGGATCATGGCTCGTTCATCGTCGAACATGAAGTCGGCGAGTGAACGTGCGAGTTCGGTCTTGCCCACGCCAGTTGGGCCGAGGAACAAGAACGAACCAATCGGTCGGTTGGGATCGGAGAGTCCGGCACGGCTTCGACGAATTGCATTCGCAACCGCAGTGACTGCTTCGTCCTGGCCCACCACTCGATCGTGAAGCACCTCTTCGAGCCGCACGAGTTTGGACATCTCGCCTTCCATCAACCGGCTGACAGGAACCCCTGTCCACTTGCTGATGACTTCGGCAATGTCCTCCTCGTCAACTTCTTCCTTCAGCATCTTTTGTGTTGCTTGAAGTTCATCAAGCGCTTTCGATGCTTCAGAAATCTGTCGTTCGATCTCGGGCAGAACTCCGTAACGAATCTCTGACGCCTTTTCGAGGTCATCTTCACGTTCGAGTTGGCTGCGATTGTTTTCGAGCTGTTCTTTCAACTCACGGATGCGATCGATCGCTTCCTTCTCGTTCTGCCAGTGCGCCTTCATGCCGGAAATTTGTTCGCGCAGATTGGCGAGTTCCTCCTCGATCGTTGCGAGGCGCTCGATCGACGGAATGTCGGTCTCCTTCGCAAGCGCCACTCGTTCGATTTCAAGCTGGCGAATGCGACGATCGACGACATCGATCTCGGTCGGCATCGAATCAATTTCGATGCGCAACTTCGATGCAGCTTCGTCGACCAGATCGATGGCCTTGTCAGGAAGGAATCGGCCAGTCAGATACCGATCGGAAAGCACCGCTGCACCAACGAGTGCTGCATCCTGGATGCGCACCCCGTGATGCACTTCGTAACGCTCTTTGAGTCCACGAAGAATGGCAATGGTGTCATCGACAGAGGGTTGGTCGACGAAGACCTGCTGGAAGCGACGCTCCAACGCAGGATCCTTTTCGACGTACTTGCGATATTCGTCGAGCGTCGTCGCACCGATCATGCGCAGTTGCCCGCGAGCCAACATCGGCTTGAGCATGTTGCCGGCATCCATCGAGCCTTCCGATGCACCTGCGCCAACAACGGTGTGCATCTCATCGATAAAGGTGATGACTTCGCCTTCGGAATCAGTGATTTCTTTCAGAACAGCCTTCAGGCGCTCCTCGAATTCGCCGCGGTATTTCGCACCGGCGACCATCGACGAAAGATCAAGCGAAATCAGTCGCTTGTTCTTGAGGCTTTCAGGAACATCGCCTTCGACAATCCGGCGGGCGAGTCCTTCGACAATCGCGGTCTTACCAACACCGGGTTCACCAATGAGAACGGGGTTGTTCTTGGTTCGACGCGACAGCACCTGAATGACGCGACGAATCTCGTCGTCGCGGCCAATGACGGGATCGATCTTTCCTTCGCGGGCGCGAGCGGTGAGGTCTTGTCCGTACTTTTCGAGCGCTTGGTATTGCTCTTCGGGGTTCTGGCTAGTGACGCGATGACTTCCGCGTACATCAACCATTGCGGCAAGGAGGTCTTCCTTCGTCACGCCGACTGCATCGGCCATCGCAAGAAGAAGGTGTTCGGTTGAGAGGTATTCGTCGTGAAGGTCACGACGGATCTCGTCGGCACTATCGATAAGCGCGGTGAACTCACGGCTGACGCGGGACTCACTGCCATAGGACTTCGGCAGTTTCGACACCGCATCCTCGGCGAGGTTGCGAACATGAAGCGGCGCCACGCCGACCTTCTGAAGGATCGGCAGAACGATGCCTTCTTCCTGGCCGAGCAGGGCGAGCAAAAGATGATCGGGGGTGACCTCAGGATTGTTGGCCGATCGAGCGGCAGCAATGGCGGTGTTCACCGCCTCTTGGGTCTTGAGGGTCCAGCGGTTTGGGTCGAGAGCCATGGTTCTGGCGTTTCTCCTTCAATCAGACAAATGGGGGTCCGCCGAGATGGCGGCTGCCGGGCTCACCCGACATGAAAGTTAACAATGGGATTGTCAACTTTGTTCCCAGAGACTGCCCCCTTTTTGGGGACGGGTGGGCTGCAAAGTGGTTGCGGCCGCGCGGGATTAGCGGCCGGAAAGACGGCGCAGCACTTCGGCTGCGTCGCCAAAAGGAGCCACCGACTGGCGTAGGGGCACGAGGTCGCGGCGATAGGAGCGATGGGTTTCTTCGACCGCAGCAGCTGCTTCGGTTCGGGTCTGAATGAGCACATTTTCGAGATGCGCAATATGCGCTTCGAGCTCAAGCACTTTCTTCACTCCGGCAAGGTTCAAACCTTCGTCGGTGAGTTCTTGAATACGACGCAGGTGATCGATGTCGGCCTGGCTGTAACGACGCGAACCACCTGTGGTGCGCGCCGGTTCGAGCAAACCCTTGCGTTCATAAATACGCAGCGTTTGAGGGTGAACGCCTGCAAGTTCAGCGGCCACCGAGATGATGTACACCGCTCGCATTTGCGCGTTGGAATCGGACATTGGATTCATGGTCAGACCCCCAAGTAGTCGCGGGGAGCGGCGGGAAACGCCGCGGCCATCGCCTCGAGCGCGTCTCGCTGTTCGTTCGTGATCTTTGTTGGAACATCGACCTGCACGGTGACAAGCAGATCGCCAGTGACCTTCTTTGTTGCGACGCCACGACCTTTCACACGGAAGACCTTGCCGGTGGGAGTACCCGCCGGAATCTTGAGCGTGACGGGATTGCCGTCGAGCGTGGGAACAGTGAGCTTTGTGCCCAACGTTGCTTCGGCAAACGTGACAGGAACGTTGATCGTGAGGTTCTTTCCGTCGCGACCAAAGATTTCATCGCGATCGACCGACACGATGACATAGAGGTCGCCGATTTCGCCGCCGTTACGACCAGCGCCACCGCGGCCCTTCAGCTTGATTCGTTGACCGTCGTCGACGCCGGCAGGAATACGGACCTTGACTTCGCGTGCTCGCTTTTCAACGCCAGTTCCGCGACACGTTCCACAAGGGGACGTGATGACCGAACCAGCACCGCCGCAAACGGGGCATGGAGAAGAGAACGAGAACATGCCTTGGTTGTCGTCGGAAACACCCGTACCGCGACAGTGCTGACACGTTGTCGGCCGAGTACCTGGCTTTGCACCGGAACCACTACATGTTCCGCACGGCAGATCGCTGGTGAGATGAAGCGCGGTTTCCATCCCCGTATAGGCATCGCGGAACGAAAGATGAATCTTTGATTCGAGATCGTTCCCTCGTTGCGGGGCTCGACCACGACTTTGACTTTGCCGACCGCGACGGCCGCCACCGCCGAACATGCCACCGAGAAGATCGCCGAGATCGGCTCCTTCGTAGTTGAAGCCGCCAGCACCCGGATTGAACCCGCCGCCACCACGACCGCCGCCGAAGCCCATGCCACCCATCGAACCCTGACGACGAACTTCGTCGTATTCGGCCCGCTTGGTTTCATCGCCGACAACGTCGTAGGCCGCGGAGATTTCCTTGAACTTCTCTTCTGCTGCAGCGTTACCGGGGTTGGCATC